>JACNJZ010000164.1 GCA_014382295.1 Candidatus Desulfobia pelagia
CTGCATGGTTAATATCTAAATATTTTCAATGGGTTAGGTGACTTGGCAACATAATTGCAGTTATCTGTAATGCGCAATTCAGTTGCGGACGCTAAGGCTCCCTGACTACGAGGTTTCTTTGAGCAGATCCACTACGAGCCGGTAAGCTCCGCTGACCGCCGGAAAGCAGACTGTCTGGGGTGTGTCAGAGCTCATGAACTGCTCAAGCCCCTCCTCAGTGGTGAGATCCGCCCCCGTCAATTCACGGCAATTGATGGTCTCCATCTCGGCCTCGAAGCGGCGACGAAACTCCCGCGCCACAGCCAATTCGCGGAGCCCTTCTTCCATTGTGTCGGCCCGCCCACGCTTAAGGCCGATAGCCATCACGGCGCCAATGACGGCACCGCAGACGGCCCCTGTGTTGCCTATCCCCCCGGCGAAGCCGAAGGCGATCCGGCGGATAACATCGTTCTCTATCTCTATCTCGAATTCCTGGCACACGGCCAGCAGTACGGCCTCCGATCAAGCGTAACCTTGCTCCATGATTTGCGTGGCCCGGTTTTGCTCCATTTTTCTTCTTCCTTTTTTTTGTTCTCATATATGATGACATCATATCTGAATTAGTTGCAACCAAGTATTGAATTTTTTCATTTTTAATGACATATAACGTGAAAATCACCGGTTCATCCGGTGCATTTTTCTGGTTAGACATTCCTTTGTACTAATTCTTCTGCTTCAAGTTCAAGGGTTCTTTTTTATGCGGTTTTTGCCAAATGTGATACCCAGTTTGCGCATGCGGTGTCTTAATGTCCCAGGATTGATTTCAAGTAACTGAGCGGCTCCGTTTTTTCCCTCCACTTTTCCGCCTGACATTGATAGAGCTGTGCAGATATGATTTGCCATGGCTTTATCGAGATTCATTAAATCTGCTCTGGTTGGAATGTCCGGCAGTTCTTCGTGTATTTTGTCTGAAAAATGAATTCCTCTACTAAAGTTCAGAGGCTTATTCTGATTAAGAATTAGAGCACGCTCTATAGCGTTTTCGAGCTCCCGAACATTACCAGGCCAACTGTATGATAGAAGTGTGTCGACGGCATCAACAGGCAGGGTGGGTGGAACCGAAAGTCCCATTTCACGGGATTTTTTTACAATAAAGTGGTTCACAAGGGGTATTATATCCCCTTTTCTTTCCCGCAGGGGAGGGATGGTTACAGGGAATACCTGAAGACGGAAGTAAAGATCTTCGCGGAATTTGCCCTGTCTGACCATGGATTCAAGGTCCCGGTGTGTAGCGGCAATGACCCTGATATCAAGTTTAATCGGTTCTGTTCCTCCAACTCTTTCAATCTCTTTTTCCTGCAACACCCTGAGGAGTCTTACCTGAATTTCCAGAGGGAGTTCTCCAATTTCATCAAGCAGAATAGTGCCGTTATTTGCTCGTTCAAATCGTCCGTATTTTCTGGAGATGGCACCTGTAAATGCCCCTTTTTCATATCCGAACAGTTCGCTATCCATTAACGACTCTGGGATGGCGCCGCAGTTAACCGTAATAAATGGGCTGTTTTTACGTGGAGAAATGTTGTGAATAGCTCTTGCTATCAATTCCTTTCCGGTTCCGGTTTCACCTAAAAGCAGCACAGGGCTTTTAAGCGGAGCGACCTGCTGAACCAAATCCATAACTCCCTTCAGTCCGAAATCCGCCCCTATTATCTCTTTGCCTATGGCAGATTGAAGTTCATTTTGCAGGAAACGGTTATCATCTGAAAGACGTTCTTTCAGTTCAAGGAGTTCCTGATACATGAGACTATTGGAAAGCGCTATGGTAATTGGCTTTTTTAGCAAAGAAAATAATTCAAGATGTTCTTTTGCAAAACTATTATTGCCCCTGGCATTAAGAGTTATGCCGCCAACCCAGTTCTTGTCTACAATCAGGAACACCCCCAGTGAGGATAACCTTGATTTATGATGGTTTTTAAATACATATTTCAATAACGGATGTTTGTGCGTGTCGCCAGCTATATAATCTTCTCTCACCCTGCCAGAATTAATATATTCCCTGACTTCAGGGGGATATGTGGTTTTAAGGTTTAGGAGTTTTCCACCGCTACTGTCTGCCATGGCAATTGTTCTGGTTATTCCTGCCGGATCATAATAATGAAGATGCGCTTCAAATGAAGGCATATAGTCCCTGATGTATATGAACAGATGCCAGAGGGCTTGCTCTATTTTCAGACTTCCACAGATCCTCAGCGTTGCTTTACGGAAAAAATTGTTTTTATCAACTTGCATTTTCTATTTAGAACCCCCCTGTTTTTATAAATACCTGACATATTTAACAGTTATAGGCATAGCTGTCAAATATGTCAAGCAAAACTGTCGTATATTGCGCCGTGATTGGATGGATGAATGCGTACAAATAATATAATTCTATAATACCAAGCAGTTATCGCTGGCTGATTCGATTGGCGCGCTTCTTGCTCTGATAGTGACGAAAAGTTGGGAATAATTATATTCTTAAATAAGGAGGTTTTTATGCAATTCGTACGGAAAACAGAAAC
>JACNJZ010000023.1 GCA_014382295.1 Candidatus Desulfobia pelagia
ACTTTAGGCAACCTTGAAAAATTGACTTTTTGCTCGCTAGCGGTGTCATTGCCAAAATGAAAAGTGCTCACATACCTCAGTATGCGGAGTTTATGCCCATGTGGGTGCTTTTTAATTTTTTCATTCCTTGCTAGCAAACAAAAATCCTAATTTTTCAAGGTACCTTTTAGTCGATAACCGTTTATTTTCACTTTGAAAAATGGAAAAAAAACCGGAAAAATGTCTCAAGATAAAGTCTCTGTGATAATACCGACCTATAATCGGGGGCCTTTTTTAGAAAAGGCCGTTAATTCTGTTCTTGCCCAGAGCTGTAATGCGTACGAAATTATAGTTATTGACGATGGCTCTGACGATGATACGAGAACAAGGATGGGAAAATATGATTCACGGATTCGATATATCTATCAGGAGAACAGAGGGCCTTCCGCCGCGAGAAACAGGGGGATTGAGGAAGCACAGTCTCCATTTCTTGCTTTTCTGGATTCAGATGACTTGTTTCAGCCGGAAAAAATAAAAACACAACTGTCATCCATGCAGCAACAACCCGATTATCTTATTTCTCACACAGATGAAATATGGTATCGCCGGGGGAAACTGCTGAACCAGAAAAAGAAACATCATAAACCGGGTGGATATATTTTTGTCCGTTGTCTGGAAATATGCGCCGTCAGTATGTCAACTGTTATGGTCCGTAGAGAACTGTTTGACGATATTGGCATGTTTGATGAGACGCTGCCCTGTTGTGAAGATTATGATTTGTGGCTTCGAGCCAGCATAAAATATCATTTTCTCAAAATTGATGTGCCGTTGACCATAAAAAATGGGGGCCGCACCGATGAAATTTCTTATCAGTTTCGCGTGGGTATGGATAAGTATCGTATTGCCAGTATTCGCAGTCTTCTGAAAAAGCAATCTTTAACAACCGAGCAGATTTCTCTGGCAAGGAAGGTACTGGTCAATAAAGCGGGGATTTATGGGAATGGCTGCCTGAAACATGGCCGTCTTGATGAGGCGAAGTACTATCTTGATATTGCCGCTTCAGCAGTTTAGCCTTGGTAACTATCGTGAATGTTAAATGTTTTCTTTATGCTGGCCTCCTGTTGATCCAGGTCCACAATGTCCCCGGTACAAGGAACATTAAGGCCAGATAAATTGTAACCTGACGGGGGCCTATGCCGGACTCAAGGGCTAACCCGGTTGCCCATGTTGAAAGGCTTAATATTAAGGTAAGCAGAGCCATTTCTGCGGCAAATACACGGCCGCGGAACTGGTCTTCCACTTCTTTCTGCAGCATAGTTGTGCTGAAGACCCATTGAACCGAACCTGCCATGTGACCTATGAAGACAAAAAAAGCTGCCCATGCCAGGGTAGGGGACTGGCTGAAGAAAAGATAGGCGATACTGGACACAAAAAAGCTGATGCCGATTCCTTTTGACATTGCACGACGAGATTCTCCCAGGAGGCGCCATGCCAGTATGGGCCCGATAGCAGCGCCTATTCCACGAAAGCTGTATAAAATACCGCTCTGTCCGCTTTTTCCTTCTGATGCAAAGACCTGCTCGCCGAAGATGGTAAGCATAACAAGGACGCCGCCGGATAATGCCCAACCGCTTTTTATCAGGAGCAGCAGGCGAACTCTTCCATGATTTTTCACATAGCGGCATCCTTCTTTGAGATCCGTAATGCCAAGATAATCATATAGGGTCGGTTTGCTGGTCGTTTTCTTTTTAAGGGCAGGTAAATGTAGTCCGGATAACAGTAGGGCCGAAACAAGAAAAGTGAGTGCATCAACTATAATTGCAGTCTGCCATCCAAACCATCCGGTAACAAAACCGCCAAGGGCGGCACCAACGGCAAGCATGACTGACCATGTGGCACCCCCAAGGGCGTTGGCCAGGTTTAATTCTTCGGGGCGGCATACATTCGGGATTGAAGCACGTCGGGCAGGGTCGGCAAAACTCCATAATGTTTCCTGGAGAAGGGCGAGGACATACACAATCCAGACATGTTCCGGGCGTTTGATAAGGAGGAAGGCAAGGACAATAAAGATCCGGAGAATGTCACATCCGATCATTATGGTTTTGCGGGAGAATCGATCTGCAATAACTCCAGCCGCAGGTCCGAAAATGCTTGTGGGCAGAAATTTGGCGATAAGAAACCAGCTTACAGCCTGAGCTGATCCTGTGAGCTGGTTCAGAAGGACAAAGACTGCAATATAGTTGAACCAGTTGCCAAACTGGCTGATAACCCCGGACAGCCACAACTTCCTGTATTGCCTGTTTTGGCGGAATAACGTGACATAACTCCGCCAGTCGCTGACCGGCAGAGTTATTTTTGTTTCATGGGGATTGATATGTTCAGACATGGACAACTACAGAACACACAGAGATCACAGAGGTAATTGCTGGTAATAAAAAAGATTTCCCTGTGGTCTCGGAGTCCTCTGTGGTGAGAGAAAGACTTTTTGTGACCATCATTATTAAAAGTCTTGAAAATCATCGTCGTCGAATGGAATTATTTCTTCAGCGGCGGATGATTTTTTTGGTTCTGTCTTAGACGGAGATGCAGGGGGAAGCTGTTTCGGAACGGTCTTCATACCTGATGAGGATTGAGGGGCGGCATGAAATGGTTTTTTCTTTTTGGATGGGCCCTTTTTTGCGTTGTTCTGGACGCCAACCATTTGCTCTAGCTCCTGAACGATATCGTTCATGCCCGCAGCCTGGGCAGTGAGCTCTTCAGATGCGGACGCAGTCTGTTCCGCCGCGGCAGCATTGGCCTGGACCACTTTGTCGATTTCAGTTACTGCTTTATTTATTTCTCCAATGCCCGTGGCCTGTTCTGTGGAGGCGGTGGCTATCTCGGTGATCAGGGTGCTCACCCGTTCAGATGAGCGGGCAGCTATATAGAACATTTCACTTGTCTCGTTGACAAGTTCAGATCCGTTTTTGACTTTATCTACGGTGGCATCAATCAGGCTGGAAGTATCACGGGCGGAAGCCGCAGCCCGCATGGCCAGACTTCGGACCTCGTCGGCAACTACGGCAAAACCGGCTCCTGCTTCTCCGGCCCTTGCGGCTTCAACTGCAGCATTGAGTGCCAGCAGATTGGTCTGGAAGGCAATCTCATCAATGGTCTTGACGATTTTCTGGGTCTGCTCACTTGCAACGGAGATATCGGTCATGGATTGGGTCAGCTTTTTCATGGAGCTGTCTGCGGTTTCCATGGACTCCTTGGCTTCACCCATTATGGAATCAGCCTGTTTCGCATTATCAGCGTTCTGTCTGGTCAGGGAGGACATTTCTTCAAGGGCCGATGAGGTTTCCTCAAGGGTGGCAGCCTGCTCGGAAGCACCTTCCGCCAGGGACTGGCTTGATTCTGCAATTTGACCGGAGGCCCCGCTTACCTGGCTTGATGAGGCCGCCATCTCTTTGACAACACCGCTCAGCAGGCTGATGATGCCCCGCGCTGTCAGAGTTGCCAGGATAATACCGATAAGCAGGGTTATTCCGCCGACAATGGCGACCTTCATCTTGGTCGCAGTGGCGTTAGACAGCATTACCTCGTCAGTCATGATGTTACTGCGAACTTCATTTATGGCCTTGGCAAGGATGTCCTGAACTCCGTGAAGGGCCGGAATTGTCTGGTTGGCATAAATCTCCTTTGCCTGCTCCATTCCGTGGAGCTCATGCTGTGCTTCTTCTCGAAGTTCTCTGAGTTTACTTATCGTAATAGCAAGGTTGGGCATGATAAAAGTCTGTAAAGCCTGTGCCGCTTCATTGAACTGTTCACTGGCAAGAAGTTCCTGTAAGTTTTTGCCAGCATTATGCGTTGCTTCATGACTGGGGTGTATGGAATTCCAGGTGTCTTTGAATTCCGCATCTCCTCTTGCATAGGCATTTTTCCCCTGTGAAGAATTGATGAACTTGCCCAGCATGCACTTGGTTGGATCGGTCTGGAATTTCTCTACAGTAGTGTTTTTGTTGATCACAGCTTCATAGGCCCTGTTGGCCCAGGCAAGATGTGCTGCCTCAATCTCAGTGAGCTTGATGGGAAGAGTTACATCTCCCTGCTCAAAGGTGTCTCCAATGGTAATGGCGGATTCATGCAGTTTGCGGTGGGGCTCTTCCATGGATTTTAAAATGGGGGCAAGGCTTGGAATAAGCTTCTCAGCTTCCTTGCGCTCAGGGCCATAGAGCCATTTCCCCATCCCGCATTTATGGTCATCAGTCTGGACGTCAAGGGTTGTGATGCTGTCATCTGTTAAGAGAGAGTTGACTTTCCCGGCCCATTTGAGATGATCCACTTCTCGCTGGACAAGCATGCTGGTAAGCTTGTTGCCGTCGATTACTTCACCGGCATTCTTGACAAGAGTGCCAACTCCTAAGTAGTTCAGGACACCGACAACAACCAGCAGCGTGAGAATGATGAAATATCCGGTAATGATTTTTTTTCCGATAGTAAGATTTTTCCAACCCATGAGAGATCCTTTCTTTAAAATATTCGCGAGAAAGCGCGTTTGTTTAATAATGAATTACGAATTATGAATTAGAAATTACGAATGAAGGAACCGTTCTCATTAGACAGATTCTTTCAATTGATAATTCCCAATGAGTAATTGGGCCTTTTAGTTTTAAAAGGCACTCTTTATTCTGTCACGGAAAGGAGATGGAAATCAAGAAAAAACGTATCTATTTTTTGAGGACTTTATCCCAGGTGTCTCGGAGTGTTACGGTGTGGTTGAAAACGGGTTTTCCTGGTAGAGAGTCCTTGCTGTCCGGGCAGAAATAGCCAAGTCGTTCAAATTGGAAATGATCGGAAGAGGTGGCAGTGCTGAGGTTGGGTTCCAGCATGCATTCTGAGAGAACTTCCAGGGAGTTGGGGTTGAGATGGGTTTTGAAATCGACATCTTTGTCAATTTCAGGATTTTCTATGTTGAAAAGGCGATCATAGAGCCTTACTTCCGCCTGCAGGGCATGGCGCGCTGAAACCCAGTGCAGGGTTCCTTTTACCTTGCGGCCATCGGGGGCGGAGCCGCCGCGGCTTGCAGGGTCATAGCTGCAGTGCAGTTCTTTTATGTTGCCGTTTTCGTCTTTGATAACCTCATCACAGGTGACCAGGTAGGCCGCCCTGAGCCGGACTTCCCGGCCTGGAGCTAGGCGGAAAAATTTCTTTGGCGGATCTTCCAGAAAATCATCCTGTTCTATATAGATTTCTCGGCAGAAAGGTACTGTTCTGCTGCCCATTTCCGGGTTCTTGGGATGATTGGCAATCACCAGTTCCTCTTCCTGGTCTTCAGGGTAATTGGTGATGAGGACCTTCAGTGGTTTGAGTACTGCCATGGCTCTGGGCGCATTATCATTCAAGTCATTGCGGATACAGTTTTCGAGCACAGCCATATCCACTCGGCTTTCTCTTTTGGCAAGGCCGATGGTATCGCAGAATGTACGAATGGAAGCCGGTGTGTAACCCCGCCTCCTGAGGCCTGAAATGGTGAGCATGCGCGGATCGTCCCAGCCGCTGACATATTCTTCATTGACAAGCTGGAGCAGTTTGCGTTTGCTCATCACGGTATAGGTGAGGTTGAGGCGGGCAAATTCAATCTGCTGGGGATGGCATGGAGTTTTAAGAGTGTCAAGAACCCAGTCGTAAAGAGGTCTGTGGTCTGCAAATTCCAGGGTGCACAGGGAATGGGTAATGGCCTCGATGGCATCAGACAGGCAATGGGTGTAGTCGTACATGGGGTAGATGCACCATGTGTCGCCAGTACGGTGATGGGTAGCCCGCAGGATGCGGTAAAGAACCGGATCCCGCATGTTGATGTTGCCGGAGCTCATATCGATTTTAGCCCGTAAAACGCGGCTGCCATCTGCAAATTCACCGGCCTTCATTTGTTCGAAAAGGGTAAGGTTTTCTTCGGCGCTGCGATTACGATATGGACTGTCTTTTCCCGGTTCGGTCAGGGTGCCTCGATATGTTCTCATTTCGTCGGGGCTCAGGTCACAGACATAGGCCTTGCCCATTTTGATGAGTTCAACCGCATAGCTGTATAGCTTTTCAAAATAATTCGAGGCAAAGAAAAGATTATCGCCCCAGTTGAAACCAAGCCAGGCCACATCGGTTTTTATTGCTTCGACATAAGCCTCTTCTTCTTTGCTTGGATTAGTATCATCAAACCGGAGGTGACAGGTGCCATTGTTTTCCGATGCAACGCCAAAGTTGAGACAGATGGATTTGGCATGACCAATGTGGAGAAAACCATTGGGCTCCGGAGGAAAACGGGTTGTTACGGTGCTGTGTTTCCCGCTGCTGAGATCGTTAGCAATGATTGTTCGGATGAAGTCTTTGGATTTCGGATTGGTATGTTCTTGGGTAGTCATGGTATTATTTCTTATAAATCTCACAGAGCCCGCAGAGCTCCCAGAGATTTTTTCTGTTTTTCTCTGTGCGCTCTGCGGGCTCTGTGAGAGAAAAATTATTCTTGAAAATATTTTCCAGCTTCTCTCAAGCGTTTGACAACAATTTCTCTGCCAAAGTGTTCAAATAGTTCGAACATGCTTGGGCCTTTGAGTTGGCCGGTAATTACAGCCCGGGATGCATTGATCGGGATTCCCGGTTTTATGTCAAGTTCTTCGGCCAGTTTCCGGGCCGCTTCTTCTGCGGTATCTTTGTTGAAGGTCGGCAGCGCTGCAAAACGATCAGCCAGCATGGGAAGCCATGTTTTCAGGTCAGGATGTTTGAGGAGGTTTTTGGCGAGTGCTTTAGGGTCAATTTCAAAATCGTCACTGAAGTAGGACCGGCCAAGTGAGCTGAAGTCCTTCAGTGTGTAAAAACGGTCCCGTATAAGGTCGATTGTTTTGATGTACCATTCTTTTTTTGCGCCATCATATCCGTCGTCCCAGAGGTTCTCGGCCTGCAGTTCTTTCTTGACCATCGCAGCAATTTCCTCAACCGGCATTGTCCGCAGATAATGACCATTGGTGTTAATTGCCTTAGGGTCTGTGAAGAACTTGGGGTCATCTTTCCGGTAGTTGAAAATGGAGTGGGACTTGTTTATCCTCTCCAGCGTGAAAGCCTCAATGAGTTCTTCTTTGCTGAAAATTTCCCTGTCGTCGCCGGGAGACCAGCCAAGAAGAACGAGAAAGTTGACCAGTGCCCAGGGAATGAAGCCGCGGTTGCGGTAATATTGTACAGCAACAATTTCTCCATGGCTCCGTTTTGAGATTTTGGCTTTTTTTAGGTCAAGGGTGAGGGGCATATGCGCAAATACCGGTGGTAAGGCACCCAGAGCATTATAGAGAAGAATCTGCCTGGTTGTGTTTGTCAGATGATCCTGGCCGCGGATGACATGGCTGATCCTGTCGCGGATATCGTCGACCACATTGCAGAGAAGATACAGAGGTTTGCCGTTTGAGCGAACAATGACGAAATCTTCAATATCTGAGTAGGAGCGGGTAATCGTGCCAAGGACCTTGTCGTCGTAAGAGACCCCACCTTCTTTTTGAGGGGTCTTGAACCTTACTACAGAAGGAATGCCCTGGGCTTCCCGGTCTGAAATTTCCTCAGGGCTGAGGTGGCGGCAGGTGCCGTCATACTTGACATCTTTTTTGGCGGCCAGTGCGGCTTCCCGTTTTTTCTCAAGGGTCTCTTTGCTGCAGAAACATTTATAGGCGTTGCCTTCAGCCAGCATTTTTGCAGCGGCCTGGGCGTGGTCTTTTTCAAATTCAGTCTGGAAATAGGGACCTTCGTCCCAGTCAATGCCGAGCCAGTTGAGACCGTCAATGATGCCCTGAATGGACTCTTTTGTAGAGCGCTCTGCATCGGTGTCTTCAATGCGGAGGATGAGTTTGCCATTATGTTTTTTGGCATAGAGCCAGTTGACAATAGCTGTGCGGGCACCGCCAATATGAAGATAGCCTGTGGGGCTGGGTGGGAAACGGACGCGAACTTCGGACATTGTTTACTCCTCAAATATATGAAAAATCTCACAGAGACAAAGAGCTCGCAGAGATTTAACAGATTGTTTTTGATATCAAGACGATACACGAAACTAGAAAATATACATCTTCCCTTGAGCGCTGTCAAAAGATGTTTGCAGCTTCAGGCGGCTGAAGTAACGGATGGGGGAGTATCATATCCCAAAGTCATCGGGTGACAGTTATAAAGTAGATGTATTTCTTTATCCCAACCCTAATTCCTTTAGGAATCGGCCGTCTTTTGTCCAGTCTTTTCTTATTTTGACCCAGAGATTGAGCATTATTTTGGCTCCAAGAAGTTCGACAATGTCTTTTCTGGCAGCCTGGCCTATTTTTTTCAGCATGGCTCCCTGTCTGCCGATGATAATGCCTTTCTGTGATTTCTTCTCAACGTGGATAGTGGCGTGGATGGTGATGAGGCCGCTGGTCTCGTCTTCCTTGAAGCTGTCAACGACAACCGCCGTTGAGTAAGGAATTTCCTGGGTGGTGAGGAGGAATATTTTTTCCCGTATAATCTCGGAGGCAATAAACCGTTCAGTTGCATCTGTGGGGATGTCTTCCGGGTACATTCGGGGACCTTCGGGAAGAAGCGGAAGGAGTTCCTTCATCAGAATATCCACACCGTCACCGGTTTTGGCGGAAAGGGGTATCATTGCCCGGAAAGGGAAGAAGGCACCATAGGCGTTGAGAATAGGAAGCAGCTTTTCTCTGCTGGAGAGATCAATTTTATTCACCAGCAAAAGTACCGGCTTCTTTGCTTTTTCCAGTGCTTCAGACATGACTGCGATCTTCTCGGGCAGGGGAAACGTAGTATCAATCATGAAAATGATGGCATCGACTTCTGAAAGGGTATCCAGGGCGATTTTGACCATTTCAAGGTTCAGTGAACTCCGTGCCCGATGAATGCCGGGGGTGTCCAGAAGGACCACCTGGTGGTCCTCGCCATTGACAATTCCCAGGATACGATTTCGGGTTGTCTGGGGTTTGGGCGATACTATCGATATTTTCTGACCCAGAAGATGATTGAGCAGGGTTGATTTCCCAACATTCGGAGGCCCTATCAAGGCGACAACTCCGGTCTTAACGTGCTTTTCCATAATAGAATGATTGAGTTTGTTGAGTTATTGGGTTATTGAATTGAGGTCTTATGCTAATACTCTCAAAGAGCCTATGGGCTAGGGTAACACTTAAATCTTAAAACTTAAATCTTTCAAATTCAATTGCAGACAAAAATCATAGAATATGTTGAACAGGGACGTTTCCTTTGCGGTTTGGTACTCCTGGACCAGGGAAAACGATTGCGTGTTATAAACCAGAACGGCAAGGAAATGAATCTTCCTCTGGCACGTGTTGTTCATCAGGCCAATAGCGCTTTCAGTCATACCTCCCGTGAAGAAACCATGAGATTTCTCAAAGAGATTTCGGAAAAACGACAGGAATTGACTGAAGAGATACATCTTTCAGAGATATGGGAGCTTGCTGCTGATGAGGGTGCGGAATCCTTTAGCTCGAGGTTTCTCACAGAACTCATCTTTGGCGATGAGGCAGGAGATGATCAGGTAGCTGCCTTTGTCCGGTCCGTTTTTACGGATCGTATTTTTTTTAAATATAAAGACGGCCATATTCTGGTGCATTCAGCCGAAAAGGTTGAGCAGCTTCGCGAACAGGAAGAAAAGGAGCGGGCCAAGGATGATCTTTTGACGGAAGGCTCCGAAGGCCTCATGCTTTTGATGGCGGACAAAGAACCCGCGGAGTGGCCGCAGCGCGACTACTGTCTGGATATCATAAAGGAGTATTATCTGGCTGGTGATACGGCTGAGGCGGCTCTGGCCCGCGATCTTCTCAAGCGTGCCTCATTGACCAAACCACACGACCCATTCGATATCCTGGTCAAGGCCGGGGTCTGGAGCAGGGATGAAAATATTCACCTGTACCGGCAGGATGTTCCTGTAGAGTTCAGTGCTGATGAGCTAGAGGCTGCCGATCAGCCTGAGCCGGATCCCGACCATCTTCTGGATTCCGGCCGTCGAGATCTGCGACATTTACCTCTTCTGACAATCGATGGGGAATCTACCCGGGATTTTGATGATGCCCTGCATGTAGAAAAAGACGGGGACAGGTATGTCGTTGGAATACATATTGCCGATGTCAGTGAGTTTGTGAAGCCTGACAGTCCTCTCTTCAGCACAGCCTTGGAAAGGGCAACCTCGATTTATTTTGCCGACGGGCAGGTACCCATGTTGCCACCCTCACTGTCTGAGGGCCTTTGCAGTCTGATAGAAGGAAAAATAAGACCTGCGATAAGCTTTCTGGTCACTTTGTCAGAAAACGGAGAGGTTCTCGACTATAAGCTGGTGCGTAGTGTGGTAACAGTGAAGAAAAGAATTACCTATGCGCAGGCTGAAGAAATTCTGGACCAGGATGAAGATCTTCAAATGCTCTATGCCTTGAGCATGAAATGCCAGCAGCAGAGGATTGATAACGGGGCTTTGCTTATTCCTATTCCGGATGTGGATATTACAATAGGTGAAGAGGGGCAGGTGAGTATTGGCCTTAATCCTGTGGACAGTAAGGCACGGACGCTGGTTGCTGAATTTATGGTTCTAGCCAATGCTCTGGCCGCTCAGTATCTCGCTGATCGGCAGATACCCGGACTTTTCCGTTCCCAGGGACCTCCCCGTAAACGACTTTCCGTGGGTGTTGCCAAGGATCTTTTTACAAATTTTCGCCAGCGGCGGTTCCTGTCCCGTGGAGAACTTCTTGTCGAACCTAAACCCCACAGTGGCGTCGGAGTTGCTCAGTATACGACAATTACCTCGCCTATAAGAAGATTCCTGGATCTCTTTATGCAGCATCAGCTTGGCAGCGTTCTGCAGCGTAGAGAGCCTCTTTACACTCTGTCAGAATGCAGGGATTTTGCTTCAGCTATTTTGAGATCCCAGGGCAGGGCAAATCAGGTTCGTTTTCTGCGGCACCGCTATTGGCTTTTCAAGTATCTGGAGACGGTGATAGGTGCAGGGAATAAAATGGAGGCACTGGTGCTGGAAGTCCAGCCCCGCCGAGTCCAGGTTGTACTCACTTCTATTCTACTGGAAGGGGACCTGCCGGCTAATCAAGGTGTGCATGTGGAGCCGGGAGACACGATTATGGTGAAGCTGGCCAAGGTGAGTGCTCTGGATAACAGTTTTCGACTTGAATGGTGATTCGATAGTGGATTTGGGATTGCGGATTGCGGATATTGGATTGGTGAAAAATTGTATATTTACCACAGAGAGCACAGAGTACACAGAGATAACAGCTTGTAATATAAAAAGATTTCTCTGTGGCCTTTGAGAACTCTGTGAGAGGAAAAAGATTTTTTACAACGCCTTCGCAACCCATTCATTGTCAAAATTCCGAAATCCGCAATCCCAAATCCGAAATCACAAAATTAGTCGTAAATAATAGCAGTATATCTTTCCAGGATTTCTACGGTCTTGTCGTCAAGGTCGGACGCCACTTCATGAACCTGGTATTCATGATCGCATGATTTACACTTCAGGCGCACTTTGCCGCACATTCTCTTGACAAAGAGTTCCCCGTCACATTTTCTGCATTTCATTGTATTTGTATGAAAGTTTTAAGTTAAAAGTGTTAAGTTTTAAGTTGGCGGATGTGACTAATTCATTTTTTCTGTTGCAAAATGAGACTTTCTTGCTTCGTTGTGCCCGCTCGCGGGAATGAGCGATATTGGTAATTCGTTGAGCAGGTAATTTTCTTTAGTTGGCCATTCAACTGTTATTTGAGCAATTCTTCCCGGGTAAAAAGAGATTCCAGGGTATGTCCGTGTTTTGCCAGTGTCTCGGAGCCGCCTTCCTGGCGATCAACAACGGTGATGATCTGCGCCACTTTATATCCCTGGGCTTCTACCCTGTCGATAACCTTGATAAGAGTCCCGCCGGTGGTGACAACATCTTCGAGAAGTGTGACATTGCATCCTTCCGGCATGTTTTTTTGGCCTTCGATATAAGCTTCAGTGCCGTGAGATTTTGACTCTTTTCTGACAATAAAGGCGGGAATGGGTGTTTTCTCAAGGAAGCTGACTACGGAAACAGCTGAAACCAGCGGGTCTGCCCCGAGGGTCATGCCGCCGACAGCCCCGATTTTCTGCGGGCATTTTGTTATCAGGTCAAGAATAAGTTTACCGCAGAGATATGCGCCTTCAGCATCCAGTGTGGTCTGTTTTCCGTCGATATAGAAATCAGATTGCGCACCGGAGGTAAGAGTGAATGTGCCCTTGCGATATGATTTTTCCAGGATGATTTCTTTCAGTCGTTGTTTCATGGCAAATT
>JACNJZ010000002.1 GCA_014382295.1 Candidatus Desulfobia pelagia
CCATATCTTGTTGATAAAATGACGATAGCCCTCAATGCGGTCCTCAGACAGGCGGATATCTCGTCCCTGGGCTGCAAAGGCGGTCATTGTAAATCTGAGGGCGCCTGTGCCATACTTGTCCATGACCAGCAGGGGATCCATGACATTGCCTTTGGACTTGCTCATTTTCTGACCGTTTTCATCGCGCACCAGGGCGTGAAGGTAGACATCCTTGAAAGGAATTTCATCCATGAAATGCAGGCCCATCATCATCATCCTGCAGACCCAGAAAAAGAGGATATCGAAACTGGTGATAAGGACGGATGTCGGATAGAAAAATTTCAGTTCATCTGTATTTTCAGGCCAGCCAAGGGTGGAGAAGGGCCAGAGGGCGGAACTGAACCAGGTGTCAAGTACGTCTGTTTCCTGCACGAGACTCTTGCTGTCGCATTTGGTGCAGGATGAAGGGTCACTTTCGCTGACAATAACTTCGCCGCAATCTTCACAGGTCCAGGCCGGAATTTGATGGCCCCACCAGATCTGGCGTGAGATGCACCAGTCACGGATATTATACATCCAGTCGTAGAATGTGTTTTCCCAGGTCTTCGGATGAATGCGGATGTCGCCGTTTTTGACGGCGGCAATGGCTTTCTCGGCCAATGGCTTGACGGAGACAAACCATTGTTTGGAAAGTGTCGGTTCGACAACGCTCTGGCAGCGATAACAGTGGCCGACGCCGTGCTGGTAGTCGTCAATTCCTTCAATCAGGCCCAATTCTTCAAGGTCTTTCACTATTTGTTTGCGGCATTCGAAACGGTCCATTCCTGCGTACTTACCAGCTTCATCGTTCATGCGGCCTTTAAGGTCCATAACAGTGATGGAAGGCAGATTGTGGCGTTTTGCTATCTCAAAATCATTGAGATCATGGGCTGGAGTAACCTTGAGGGCTCCGGTTCCGAATTCCTTTTCAACATGCTCGTCGAAAACTACGGGAATAGTGCGGTTGACCAGGGGCAGGGTAATGCTGTTTTCTGAGAGGGTATTGTAGCGCTCGTCATCAGGATGAACGGCAACACCTGTATCGCCAAGCATGGTCTCGGGCCGGGTGGTGGCAACAATAAGATAGCCGTCACCATTGGTGAAAGGGTATCGGATCTTGTAGAGTTTGCCGTCTGTAGGTTCGTGTTCTACTTCGAGATCTGCCAGAGCGGTATGACACCGGGGGCACCAGTTGATAATGTAGTCGCCCTGGTATATCAGCCCTTCGTCATAAAGGCGGGTAAAGACTGTACGTACGGCCTTGGACAGTCCCTTGTCCATGGTGAATCGTTCGCGGTCCCAGTCACAGGAGCAGCCAAGACGCTTCAACTGGTTGATGATCTGGCCGCCGGACTCAGCTTTCCATTCCCAGACACGTTCAATAAACTTTTCCCGGCCGACATCATAACGGGAGAGGTTTTCTGCCGCGAGTTGCCGTTCGACAACGTTCTGGGTAGCGATGCCTGCATGATCTGTTCCCGGAACCCAGAGGGTGTTGAAACCGGACATCCGCTTATAGCGGACCAGGACATCCTGCATGGTGTTGTTGAGGGCATGGCCGACATGAAGAACACCGGTAACATTTGGAGGGGGAATGACAATGGAGAAGTTTTCCTTGGCTGGATCCATCCGGGCCTGGAATGTTTTCTGGTCAAGCCATGCTGTATACCATTTTTTTTCGACATCGGCGAATTCATATGCCTTGGCAAGCTGATGCGTTTCTTCTTTTGTCTCGGTGTGTTCTGTCATCCGTATTTTATATCCAAACTGTGGCAAGCTGTTCTAAGCTGGCGTGATTAGTATTGTTTAGGGAGGTGAAAATCAACATAGAAACATAACGGCTAACCATATAATGGTCAAGGAAAACGGTCCCCGGAATGTGACTGATTTTGGGTTATAGGAGTTCAGGATATTCGGCTTCGATCAGGTCGACTTTTTCCTGGGCTTCTTCCCATTTGTACATGACCCGGTCAAGCCGCTGCTTTACTGTGGAATACTCTGCACTGACTTCAGAAAAACGGTCCTGATCATTGTAGAGCTCAGGGTCTGCAAGGATCTGTTCCAGTTCGGTTTTGCGGGATTCAAGTTTTTCAATCTGCGCTTCAGTCTCCTGGATTACTTCGCGGTACGGTTTCAGACGCTTACTCATTACCTGGCGGATCTTTGCCTGTTCCTGACGCTGTTTTTTGCCTCTGGAAGTTGACTGTTCCTGTTCTTTATCTTCTGCAGACGTATCTTTTTCAGGGATGATTTCCTGCGCAGCCAACTCACTCAGTTTTTCCAGGTAGCGGGATATGTTTCCTTCATAGAGGTTGGACTTTCGGTCCTTTATTTCGAGGACCTTATTGACAAACTGGTCCAGGAAATAGCGGTTATGGGAGACGATTATAATAGTACCATCATATTGCTTGAGGGCATCCTGGAGGATTTCCTGGGAAATCATGTCAAGATGGTTGGTGGGTTCATCCATGATGAGAAGATTTGCCGGCGTGGCGATCATCCTTGCCAAAGCCAGCC
>JACNJZ010000001.1 GCA_014382295.1 Candidatus Desulfobia pelagia
ATGAACGGTGTTGGTTATCCCACGGATACTGCCCATTGGATGTCAGGTACCGGCAGCGGATTTGGGACCGTTACAGGAGACGCTATTGAAGGGGTGCCGCGCTTGCGCTTTCAGGTTTCAGGGGCCTTCGATTTTATATCATCACAGGAGGTAGGCGCCACTAATGAAGTTGTGTGCGGCAGCTGTCATCTGGTTCACGGCGGCAAACATTTAAAAGGACTTGTCTGGCCGTATCTCGAGCCCGTAACCTCTGCCGACGGCAATTCTGGTTGTCAGCAGTGTCATAATTTTTAAGGTGGAAAGGATGAAGGTTGAAGGTGTTTAGGCTGAAGGCTGAAGGCTGAAGGTTGAGGAGCCAACATTAAATGGATAAAGGAAAAGTATGAGAATTTTATTTTTTATACTCATCATCATATTCGCCGGTGCGGATCAGGTCTGGGCCGGGGTTTTTGCTGAGACAGGACATGGTAACCAGATGACAGGAGTGCTGCAGGATGCTGCTTTTCCACGGGGGTCCTGCCGCCAATGCCATGTTGACGGCACGGCAAGATATCCGAAAGGACTCTGGCGTGAAAACGATAACGACCTCTGTTTTACCTGCCATTCCATGGACACTTTTTCAGGTCTTTATCCGGGACGTGAGACCTACGAGGTCTCCAGTCATATAGATCCCCGTTTTGTCTGGCCCGGGCCTTTCCCGCCGGCTCACCGGGAACTGGATATGGCTGGAAAATGTATTAACTGCCACGATCCCCATGGCAAAAAGGATCGTTTTGGAGTTATCCCGAGCATGATGATCGCCCGGGAGGATATTTTGTGTCTTTCCTGCCACGATGGTGATCCTTCGGTGAAAGATATCTCCCGGGAGATACGAAAACCATACAGCCACAGGGTTGGCTCTGATGGCCACACTGCTTTTGAAGGCAATAATCCCGATAGGTATTCTTATGTGGGCGGCAACCGGCACGTTGCATGCAGTGACTGCCATAATGCCCATGCTGTATCCGGAGACTTTATGAGGCCGGTGGCCCCTGAGGCATCCCAACGGAATTTGAGAGTCAGCAGGATAAGGGTCCAGAACAGTGGTCCGGGGGTTATTCCGAGGTATGAATATCTTCCGGCAAGTGACACCAGTACGCCGGTGCTGGAATATGAAATCTGTTACAAATGCCATTCGTCATGGACACAGCAACCACCCGGTCAGCAGGACATTGCCAAACTGCTGAATACCAACAACGCCTCTTTCCATCCTGTGGAAGGGCAGGGTAAAAACTTTGGCATTGATCCGAATTCTTTTGTTGACAGTACTATGAACTCTTTCAGCACCATCTACTGCAGTGACTGTCATGGCTCAGAAGATCCGGATAATAGAGGCCCCCATGGATCCCAGTTTTCAAATATTCTGAAGGGTCCATACGAGACGCAAAGTAACAGCCGGCCCAGTACACGGGAGGATTTGTGTTTTATCTGTCACAGTTTCGAGACCTATGCCGATTCTTTTTCTGCACTTTTCCAACAGGAGGCAAGCCGTTTCAATAAACATGTTTCCCATGTGGGGCAGCAGAATATTCCCTGTTTCGCCTGTCATGCCTCTCACGGTTCACCGCAGTTCGGTGCACTTATTGTAACCGGCAGAAACCCGGGTCTCAGAAGTTTCAGCATGACAACAAACGGAGGATCCTGTATGCCGACGTGCCATGATTCCAGATCCTATACGGTCACCTATCCACGATGATATGGGGTCACAATCTTACATTATTCTGTTTTTTGCCGTGATTCTGCAGGGGATGAATGTGCTCCTGCCGTCCACGGTGGAAGCGATAACGAGATGGAACGGTAGTTTTTCTCTGGGAGACACCTATGCCGAAAATCCAGAGGGTAAAACCAATCTTTTTCAGGGTGCCATTAACCTTGATATCAAACCATCGACCAAGAAGAGGCTCGACAGCCGTTTTAATATACGGGTTAATTTTACGGATTCAGATAAAGAGAGTATCTGGAATGTTTCTCCCATAGGGAACCTGGGAGTAGATGTCAGAGGAGAAAGGTACAGTGTAAATGTGAAGCACAGTAATTACGCCAACATCACGACAACAGCAGACCTGGTAGAGACGCAAATATCAAGAGCGGCACTGACTCTGGAACCCGAAAACCTGCCAAGAATTGTCAGCTCGTACTCGACTACGACAACGGGGTCAGATGGGGCGGAAACCCAGTCTGACACTTTTTCTTTTTTCAGTGATTACCGTTACAAATGGATGGATTTCAGAGGTGGTTATTCCAAACATGAAAGATCTTCCGAGGGCCAGAAGAGCTCAACGTCCGATTCTCTTTATTTCGGTGCGGGTGGAAGTTACGAAGTTCTTCCAAGAACTATGCTGTCAGGGAACTTCGAAATTAATTATGACACAAACAACTCTTCAAGCGGCTTTAAGTCAACGACCGAGAGCCGGGTTTTCAGGATAAGCGCCAATAGCAGACCGCTTGAATGGTTCAGTCTTGACGGCAATTTTAATAAAGATGA
>JACNJZ010000078.1 GCA_014382295.1 Candidatus Desulfobia pelagia
CACTATTGGCAGAATGCGGGGTAGATTCTCAGAACATTGACACAGTCACTCGTATGGCAGCAGGAGAGACAATCAGCCAGGCTATCCTCGATGTCCAGCAGGAGGGGGGGTATGGCACAGTTGTTGTCGGAAAGCGCGGAGTTTCCAGGGCGGAAGAATTTCTCTTTGGCAGTATATCCAACGCTCTGGTGCACAGCAGCGGGGAATTTACAGTGTGGGTCGTCGGGTAAAACAAAATGGCGATTAAACACGTACAAACAGTTAACGACCTGCCTCCCCATGTCCTTTCAAATCTGCGGAATCATCCTGCCGGCACTACAAATAGGACCAGGAACAAGATATTCTACGATACCTCAGATTTTACATCCATAGATTATGGAGATATCATTTTTGTAGATGATCGCTATTTTCTGATAGTGGCCTATACAAAAGAAGGTCGGTTTGGAATCGATGAGCAGACAAAGCCATGGGTTCCAAAGGTTCTCGATCTTGAAAGCGGTGAACGCTTCATTGTCAAGCTGGTCTTTCATGAACAGTATGAACTTTCCCTGGGAGGGCTCAAGGTAACCTGCTATCGAAATCCTGAAAAAGAAGCGCGAGTTCTTGAGCTTGTCCGTGACCACCCGCATTCAATGCATGGCTATAGCGTCGAGGATGAAGCCGGAAATTTGGTCCGTATTCTCGATATTATCAGCGGGAAACGGCTGGATAAATATGTTTATGGGAAAAGTGAGGACCATCGGGAGTATTTTGAAAAGGATTTCCCCAGTATATTGGCCAGCTATCTCAAGTCTGTTGAAACAATTTCCTTCTTTCACAAACATGGATTTAAACATGGCGATATCCGGCGGGATCATATTCTCGTAGATTATGAAAGCGGTTTGTTTCGCTGGATTGATTATGATTATGATTTTTTTCTGCCGGAACGTCCTTTTGCTCTGGATCTTTTCGGACTTGGCAATATCCTTCTTTTTCTTGCTGGACGCCAGACATTCCGACGGCGAGATATCCTGCAATCCAAGGATATGGGTGAAAAGACACTGGCATCCATAACGGACAACGATCTTTCCCTCTTGTCAAAGGATCGTATTTATAATCTGCAGAAGATTTTTCCGTATATCCCGGATGCTCTTAATAATATTCTGCTTCATTTTACGGTGGGCGCACCGCTTTTTTATGACAGTGTGGATGAGTTTTATGGCGACCTTGCCGGTTATTATGAATCCCTGTGAGTGTACTTTATCTCACTCGTAATGCCCTGCGTGCGTCATGGATCAAGATGAAGCCATTTTTTTCTGAATAATTCCAGAGAATCATAATTTGTCAGGTCAAGATGGATTGGGGTGATGGAAATATGGCCTGTCAGTATTGCATTTGAATCACTTTCACTGCTTGTATCTTTAGAGGGGATGCCTCCTCCAATCCAGTATCGTGTCCTGCCCCACGGGTCAGATATTTCCTGGATGGCATTTTCATAAACCCGGCTTCCCTGGTGGGTGAGCCGGGTTCCGCTAATCTCCTGCAGAGGAAGATTGGGTACGTTGATATTAAGAAGACAATCCCGGGGGATTCCATTTTCTAAAATGGCACGGGCCATTTTGACGGCAAAGCAGACGGCGGTCTCGTAGAGGAATGGGGCTTCTCCGGCCATGGACAGGGCCAGGGAGGGAACTCCGCGAATGGTTCCTTCTTTGGCTGCCGAGACAGTGCCTGAGTAACTGATGTCATGGCCGAGGTTGGCACCCGGATTGATGCCGGAGACAAGAATGGCAGGCGTGGCCGGTAAAATTTTTCCAAGACCAATGGTGACACAGTCTGCGGGCGTCCCATCCACAGAGAAAATGTCTGTATCAAGTTCTTTTACCGTGAGAGGGCGGGTCATTGTCAGGGAGTGACTGGCGGCACTGTTGTCACGGTCCGGGGCAATGAGCACAGGTCTGCCGACTTTTTTCATTCCCTGGAAAAGAGCACGTATGCCTGGAGCGCGTACTCCATCATCATTGGTGATCAGAATAAGAGGTGATGTCATAGTGCGGTTTCTATACGATACAGTTGTATCAGGTCTTCTTTGCCTTTTAATTTCAGGGGAGAGAGGGCAACCATGGCATCAAAGCCGTTTATGGAGTCTGTTTTGTCCAGAATCCTGTTCCGTACTGCCTCACTGATCAGGATTGTGTCTGGGCCGGCTATGGTTTCAATACGCTGGGCGACATTAACAGCATCACCTATTACTGTGTAGTTGAGGTGTTCTTCTGAGCCAATATAGCCTGCAACAACTTCGCCGGCATTAATTCCGATGGAGGCATGAAGGGTCGGCCAGTTTTTCTTTGTGTTCTGTCTGTTGATGAGGTCAATTTCACGGATAATTTCAATGGCAGTCTGTACTGCTTCTCCTGGGGCGTTATCAACGGATATCGGAGCGCCAAAAAAGGCCAGAAGTCCGTCACCCATGAACTTGTCAAGTGTTCCATGATGATTGAAGATGATGGGGGTAATTCTGGAGAAATATCCGTTAAGTATTTCGACAACCGTTTCCTGGTCAAGGTTTTCGGACATGGCTGTAAATCCGCTGAGGTCGGCAAAAAGAACTGTGATATCCCGCCGTTCTCCGCCCAGGCGTAAATTTTCTTTCGAGCTGAGAATTTTATCGATCACTGTTTTTGAGAAAAAGCGGCTGAGAAGCGATCTTTGATTTTCTTCCTCACGCATTTTTTGATAGAAACGTGATATGGCGATTGTTGTCACCATATGGTCGGAAACAAGACTGAGAAAACGGATTTGATTCGGGTCAAAAGCGTCCTCATTTTTATGGTGCAGTACACAGACTCCGATAGCCCGGGATTGTTCGAGGAGCGGAAGAAGGAGACAGGCTCCATTGCGGGGTGGATTCAGCATTGCTGCAGGATAGATGATATCATTATCCTTTGCGATAATATGCCTGCCTTCCCTTAGAGCCTGCCATGCCGGATTGTTTTTCTTTTCCAGGAAAAGCTGCTCTATTTCCAGGCTTTCTGCGCCGGAACGGGCAATGGGATAGAGACTGTCTTTTTTTTCGTCAAGAAGGAAAAGCTGAATGAATGACAGGGAACTGTATTTTTCAACCATCTTGAGCTGGCTTTCAAGAAGTTCGGCTTTGTCATAGCCGTGGGTAGTCCTCAGGGTATTGCCAAGTTCTTTCAGAATAGAAAGTTCTTTGATCTTGTTTTCATAATTTGACCGCATTTTGAGGAATTGCTTTTTGAAAACATCCCGTTCCTGCTGCAGCTGTATTACGTCTTCATTTTTTTGTGTCAGATCGCTATCCATAGATGTGTTCCTGTATTATTCGATTGCTGACAGTATATCCTGATTTTCTTCCAGAAGTTGTTTGATATCCTGCGTTATGCTCTGAATGTAATTCTTGTTAAATCCCGGCAGCACGCCTGCCAGAAGGCGGAAGTGACCGAAAGTCAATCTCGGCCGGGTGTGTAATTCAGTAGTATCGGGGTCGAGATCCGTCATTACCTGCCATTGAATGTAGTCAGCCAGGCCGATGAGTGCAGCCAGCTGAGGATATTTAGGGGCGGAGGTCGGCTGATGATGGAAAGCTGTCGACTGAATCAGGGGTTGGGGCAGATTCCATTTGGAAACAAGATAGCCGCCAATGGCTGCATGACTGACTCCGAGGATATCTTCTTCTGTCTCATGCAGAGGCAGGCTGTGCTGGTCCTGGGTGGCATGGATATTCCTGTAGAGGTCAGGGAAATTTTTCACAAAGAAAATTTTTCCCACATCATGCAGCAAACCGGCAGTGAATGCGCCAAGATTTTTGAATTCCTCAGACTGTCGGCACAGGTATTGGCTGATGAGGGCAGTGCAGAGGGAGTGGCGCCAGAGGGCCTTGGGATTGATGATGCCGGGGTGGGATTCTATGTCAAAGACTTCCGAGGCGGCCATGCCAAAGGCCATGTCGACAATTTCCTCACTTCCCAGGAGGATGACAGCCTGTTTGACAGAGCCTACCTGCTGCTGAATTCCATAAAAGGGAGAGTTAATGGTTTTTAGAATTTTGGCGGTCAGTGCCGGATCGTTCATGATCAGATTTGACAGAGCCGCAGGAGAAAAATCAGGGCTTGAGGTGATCTGGAAAACCTGGGTGGCAATGGAGGGCAGTGTCGGTAAATCTTCAGACCAGGAGAGTCTTGCCTTGATCTCTTCCTGGTTGCCTTTCCTCTTTTCCAGTTTCTCTTCGAGCTGCATCTGGTGAACAACAGCTTCAAGGTGCTGGCTTTTTATTTCATCTGTTCCGGTGTCGGGAGGCGATGAAAAAAGTTTTTTCAGGGCGGTCAGCAGGGATGAATTATAGGGAAGTCTGTCGAGGAACGCTTTTTGCTCCTTTCTGGAGAGTTGCTTTAGTCCCGGCCAGATAGTGGTTGGAGGCATTTCAAGCAATCGTTGGAAATTTATCCCTCGGCTGTTAGCAAAGCATCGCTGAAGTATCTGCCCCTCATTCTCTTCGGTGTAATCAGGGGGAGGAGGTGTAAGACTTTCCTGTTCCTCTCTATCCGCCGGGTCAAGATCAATGTGCAATCTGTTTCTTTCTGCCTGCGCCAGTAACTGACTAATTCTCTGGGCATCTCTGGGGAAGAGAGCGCCGCCGATGGAGATATCTATTTCATCGCCGAAAGAGTGACGAAAAAATTTTGAAAGCTTGGTGTCGATGGCTTCCGCCCCTTTTCTGTCTACATGGAAGCCGAGAAGAATAAAGCATGTGTCGTTGATGCCGATTATACAGTCACTCTCCCTGAAAAGATTCTCAATACTCTCAAGGAATGCACTGCTTTGCAGAGATGGCAGGTTTGAAGATGTGTCAGCCGACTCAAGACCGATAATGAAAAGCCCGAGACTGCCGGTGTATCGAAGTGTTTTGCTGAGCTCCTTGTTTATTAATTTTACAGCCTTTTGCGTTATGGGATATGGGAGCCCCGGATAGGAATACAGTGAATCAATTTCAGAGAGACAGCCCAGCATCTCAAGCTCCTGTTGAACTTGTTCTGCCTCGGGCTGAGATACCTGGTCCAGAACCACCCGTGGGGGGCTGGCCATTATGTCCCTGACTTCTTTTTCCTGTAAGCCAAGGTCATTCTGTAGGTAGATGGCGAGTTTTTGGAGTTGGGCTCCATAAATCAATCTTTGAAATGTCAGGCGGCAGAATTCTGTTTTCATTATGGAGAAAGGTCCTGCTTTGAAGAAAGAGAGTAGCGCTGCTCTTCCCGGTGATACTCGTCAAAGCCAATGGTCTTCTGGAGTTCAGGGAAGCTGATATGTTCAGGATAGCGCCCTTTTTTGAGGAGATCAAGAGAGTTCTGCATTGCCTGGATCGAGGCACTGAGCAGGGTCAGCGGGTAGGCGGCAATCTTGAAGCCAATCTCTTTGAGCTGATCAGGAACAAGAAGGGGCGTCACTCCGTTCTGGATCATGTTTGCCATTTTCTGTCCCGGAATGCGGCTGCAGAATGTTTTCATCTCGTCAATGCTTTGCGGGGCTTCCATAAAAATAATATCGGCCCCGATGTCTGCAAAGGCCTGGCATCGGTATAAGGCTTCTTCTATTCCGTCAGTGGCCCTGGCGTCTGTGCGGGCCATGATCAGAATGTCGGCGCCTTCCTGCCGGGCATCAACAGCAGCCTGGATACGGCTTAATGCCTCCCTGCGGTCTACTGTCTTTTTCCCCGGTGTATGTCCACATCGTTTGGGCATGACCTGATCTTCGATCATGGCACAGGCAAAGCCTGCTCTAGCGAACCCGTTGATGGTCCGTTTGATATTCAGGGCATTGCCATACCCGGTATCCGCGTCACCCAGTACCGGTATCGAGATGTTCTCACAGATGTTACGTCCCTGGTCAAGTATCTCCCCGTATGAAAGCAGTCCAGTGTCCGGGGCCCCTATACGACAGGCGGAGACGGCAAAGCCGCTCATGAAGGTCAGCTTAAAGCCGGATTGTTCAATAAGCCGGGCAGATAAGGCGTCAAAACAGCAGGGCATGATGAGCAGGTCATCGCCATCCAGCAGGTGTGCCAGTTTCTGTCTCGGGGAGATCATACTTAGTCTGGAAGGATGATTTTCTGATCAGGACGTCGTTTTTTGTTTTCCAGGAACAGTAAAATAGTTTTGCCAAGAACCTGCACAATTGCAGCACCTGTGGCTTTGCCCAATGCGTCGGCAATATCATGGCGATCAGCAGGTGCATTTGACTGAATTTTTACTTTGATCAGCTCATGGGTTTTAAGATCGGCCTTTATCGACAGGATTACTTTTTCAGTCACACCGGCCTGACCGACCATGGCAACAGGGGCAAGATGATGTCCAAGGCCGCGAAGAAAGCGTATTTTTTTTGATGAGAGTTTCACGAGAGTATTGGTTTAAGGTTTATGGTGATATCAGGGTAGAAATTATTTCATATCCGCCAATCCATGTGCCGATCATACTGCCGAAACCTGGAAGTATAAAGGCAAGAAAGACCTTGAGAAGCCTGTTCTGCCACCAGCGGGAAACTTTGGACATGTCTTCAAGTACGGTTTCAAATTCTCGAACGACAGGGGGCTGGGCCATCGCCTGGATAAAGGCGCAGACATAACCCGCCCCTATTACCGGAGTGAGACTGGTAATGGGAGCGGCAACAAAGGCCGAGAGTATTGTATATGGATGGGCAAGGGCAATCAGGGCTCCGATGGATGATGGGATGCCGTTGGCCAGGATCCAGTAGATAAGGTTGTCGCCGGCCACATCACTCCCCTTGAGGAAGCCGACAAGGCAGAGGGAGCCAATGATGACAAGGGGGATCAGCCAGCCGACGGCCTTCCATGTCGGAGAAACCGGAGGAATAGTGTTAATTTCCTCCATCTGATCGCTTCGGTCTTCCTGCAGGGCCTTTTTGATACCTTCGATATGACCGGCCCCGACTACGGCTACTATTTTTTGTCCCTCTGTTGCTTTTATCTTTTCGGCAAGATAGGTGTCACGTTCATCAATGAGTACCTGTTTCAGTTCCGGCAGGGCCTGTCCCAGTTCCGCCATGAGCTCTGAGAGAACGTCGGTTTCTTTAAGCTCTTTCAGCTTTTCCTCAGTAATTTCAGTTTCTTCGAAGAGGCTGGCAATAAGGCTGGCCACCAGATAGCTTTTCCTGAAGAATGAAGTCGCCTTCCAGGCTCTGCGCATGGTAACCCGAACATCCCGGTCACAGAGCTCAACCGGAATATCCATATTCTCTGCTGTTTTTGCAGCTTCCAGGAGCTCTGATCCAGGCATGACGCCCAACTGGTCACCGAGTTTTTTCTGATAGGATGCCAGGATCAGGTTCATGAGCAGGGTACTGAGCTGCTTGGTCCGGATAATTTTTTTCAGATCAAGGGACTGCCAGCGTTTTGTATCTGAGAGGGCACGGTACCGTCTATGGTCAAGCTCCACACAGACGCAATCCGGTTTTTCCTGTTCAATCACCTGGCGGACAAGATTGACGGATTCCTTTGAGATGTGGGCCGTGCCTATGAGGATACATTCCCGGCCTTGTATGTTCATACTATGGACATCAGCCGCGTCCATATGTGATGGTTGTGTCATGTTTTTAACGAAGTTTTAAGGTGAAAGTTTTAAGTTTTAAGTTTGCGGATGTTACTGATTTTGAAATTGTACTTTTGTAGTATTAATCAATAAACGGTAAAAGCAGGAGTGTGATACCCACCCCTGCTTTTACCGTTTATTGCAGAAAATTAAAAGCTAATAGCTGAAAAGGAACTATCATGGCAAGTAGCCGTCAATTAAACTTGAAAGTTGATATCTCACAGAGGCGCAGAGTTCACAAAGTATTTTTCTCTGTGTCTCTGCGAGTTCTGTGAGAGGTTTTTATATAAAAGCTTATAGTTTTTTAGTACTTATACACAAATCCTAAGGTCAGCAGATGGGCTGCTGCATCTTCAAATTTTCCGTCTATACCTAGAACTCCGGAGCTATTGGTGACTTTTCTACTTTCTTTGTCGTCATAGAGATAAGCCGCACCAATCTCAAGATTTTCTGTCTTTTGGTATCGAAAACCAAGGGAGTAGAATTTAGCTTTGGAGTCAGGAAGTTCAAAGTGCAAAGTTTTTTCAGGAATAGGAGTCTGGTCAATACCAAAACCT
This sequence comes from Candidatus Desulfobia pelagia, assembly GCA_014382295.1. GTDB lineage: Bacteria > Desulfobacterota > Desulfobulbia > Desulfobulbales > SURF-16 > Desulfobia > Desulfobia pelagia. The sequence continues at coordinate 8,159 of JACNJZ010000078.1, forward strand.
ATCATTGTGGTCAGCTTATCATTGCATTTATGAGTGATGCCAATTCGATAGGCATCGGCATCATCCCAGTCTTTGTTGATCCGAGAATCAAACAGGTCTAGTGGTGAGGGTGACACAATTCCATCATAATCAAAATTGAGATGGGTATAGCGTGACCAGAATGTTCTGTCCCAAGTTAATTCTACTGTCGTCTTGTCAAAGGTATATGAAGTGCCAATGCTTAAAACAGCGGGGGTTACTACTGTTACTTCAGCGTCATCATCACTGGTAAAGGGAGAAATTAAGTCCACTAGCTTGGCGTCCCCCTCAAAGTTTAAATCAACTCGAGAACGAAAAGTAGCTCCTATTTTCCATTGTTTATTCGGTAGGTATGACAAAGCAAGATTATAACCCAGTTCAGCAGTCTCTCCATCTAGGTCTTGACTTATTGGGCTCAGAGGAGAAGAAGATTTTACCTTGCCTTCTGCTTTGAGGAGACGAACTCCACCTCCCACTGAAATTTTGTCGCTTATTTTATATGAAAGAGTTGGATTTGCTTCAATCACTTCAAGTCTGAACTCCTTTGCAGTCATTGAAGGCACGGGCTCATCCCAACGTTTGGAGAGGCCAAAAGGGTAGACTAAAGAAAAGCCGAAGCGGAAGTCGCTATAATTTTTAGAAACAACATGCAACTGCGGCAGAAAGAAGTTTTCGGTTTGTGATGAACCATCAAAAAAACCTCCTCTATTATCAGTGTAGTCGATAGTGGGGAGATTTATATACGTTAAGTCTGCTTCCAGTTGATACCGATCTTCTGCCCAGCTCATGTTTGCCGGGTTGAAATAACTTGCATCAGGGCCGTTGGCGTTGGCGATATATGCCCCTGCCAGTGCTGTAGAATTAATGGACTGCTCTGGAATTCGAAATGCAGACCCGTATGCGGAACCGGCAGCAAGAATCCCAGTTAAAGCAAGTAAAACAATTTTCTTCTTCATCTCTTTTCTCCTTGTTCTCCTGTTTTTCATTTACTCTTGATTTAAATTGACATAGTTGAAATTTCTTAACGAGAATTCTCAATTCTCAATTCTCAATTCTCAATTCTCAATTCTTATTAAACCTCACTCCGACTAGTATACAAATACCGTTTTATCTTATGGGTCGCTGTTTTGATAAATGGTTCCTGTCGTTCAATAAAGGTATGAACTTTGGAATAGGTGGGGAGTTGTGAGTTGACTGTCTGCTGGATTTCCAGAAGAATTTTATTGATAAATTCTTTCTGTTTTTCGTTTGATTTTCCTTTTGTCTCCTGGTCAATCAGGTCGTAGTCGAGATAGATCCTGGCTTCCAGTCGTTCGTTGTTCTCCATGACCAGAGATTCCATGACATACATGTTGCAATTGATTTTTTCTTCGATTGCCTCAGGGTAAATATTTTCGCCGTGGGCCAGAACAATGACAGATTTTGAGCGGCCCTTTATGTGAAGGTTGCCCTGTGGGTCAAAATTCCCAAGGTCACCTGTTGCCAGCCAACCGTCCTTGTCAATGGTTTCTGCCGTGGCTTCAGGCATATTATAGTAGCCCTGCATGATATTTGGTCCCCGGGCCATGATTGCACCGATGCCGGTTTCGGGATCCGGGCTGGTTATGCGAATTTCGACACCTGGCACCGGTTTTCCTGTGGAGCCGAGTTCAATGGTTGGATCATTTAATGGGCCGCCGGCAAGGAGAGGAGATGTTTCTGTAAGGCCGTAGCCAATAATATACGGGAACTTCGCTTCCCTTAAAAACTTCTCGGTATCAATATTAATTGCAGCACCACCGATTGCCAGAAGCTCCAGGTTGCCTCCAAAGAAATCCAGCAGTTTTTTGCCTATTTTCTGGAACAATATCTGCCGCAGGAAATTTACCTTCACTGCCATTGTAAGAAGAGTACTGTGCTCTACGGCTGTCATGACTCTTTTTTTGTATATTTTTTCCATGACCATGGGGACAATGCACATGGCCGTGGGTTTTTCATGTTTACAGATTTGTTCCAGAATCCGTGGTGTGGGAGATTTTCCGGCATAGGTAATTCTGCATCCATTATAGAGGGGGAGCAGGAATCCGATGGTGAACTCATAGGTATGCGACATCGGCAAAATCGATAGAAAAGTCCATTCCGGAGTGATGTTGACAAGCTGAGCCGCAGCTTGAACATTGGAGAGAAGATTACGATGGCTCAGCATCACGGCTTTGGAGTGTCCTGAAGTTCCGGATGTGTAGATAATTGATGCGAGATCGTTTTCGTCAATTTCCTGGGTCAGCGCATGTAGTTTCGCACGTTTTTTTTCGGGAAGTTGTTCGGACTGTGAAAGGAAATCGCTCAATGTGGTGAGGCTGGAAAGCTCTGAGTGCGGCTTACTGTCATCGAGTGTGATGATTTTTTCGATTTTATGGTTCTGAAGGTCCAGAATTTTATCAATCTGACGTTTCGTTGTGAAAACGATTTCAACCTTGGAGTTCGTGAGTATATGGCGGACATCGGTTCCTGTAAAGTCAGGAAGAATCGGAACAACTGTGGCGCCGAGGCGTATCAGGCTAAGATACGCAATGCCCCAGTTGGGAGAATTTTCTGCCAGAATGGCGATTTTGTCTTTCTTTTTGACACCGGAGGCGTATAGGGCCGAAGACATGGCCTGTACTTTTTTCTCAATGTCACCATAGGTTAACGGTTCTTCCATGGCCATGCTGAGGCAGGGGCGAGTTGCATATTCCCGGCAGCTGGTGTCAAAAAGATCGTTTAACGTTTTATGTGTATTTGTTCCGGAAGTCATGTGTAATCCACCAGGGTGAAAAATTAATTATAATCAATTGTGACTCTATAGGAAACTCAGCTAAAAGAACTTTTTTACTCTTTGAAAAGTCTGAGAACCCTGGATTCCCGCCTTCGCGGGAATGACATTTATTAAATACGGCGTCACTCCCGCGAAGGCGGGAGTCCAGAAAGGTTATAGCTGAGTTTTCTTAATAGCCACTTAATCAATTGAGTTTATTTATTGTGAACTCTGCAGGAAGTCAAGACAGATAATAATAACCACTGGACTGCATGCCACATAGTGGTTATAGTTACTATTGGTATTTTAAAACTTTAAGTGGTTCTTAAGGAAACTCAGCTAACGGTCTCCTGTCGCTTTTCAAGTAGCCTATGTTTCCTGGATCCCGGCTAAAAACATGCCGGGATGATGGTCTAACTTATGACTTGTCATCCCCGAATGCAGTTATCGGGGAACCAGAAAGATGTAGCTGAGTTTCATATAGAGCCACTAAACTTTATTATGAGGTGATATCCATGGGAAAACGAGAGATGGTCATTGGGATTGTTGCTCTTTGCGCGCTGTTTTTTTCAGCGTCATTTATTCAGGCCAGTCCTGATAAGAGGTTTGATGCTACGACGAACACCTGTCGTATTTTCGGTTTTGATACAGCCTGGTGGGGAGAAGGGAATAAAACTTTCAAGCAGAATTGCAAGAGTTGTCATTATCGGAATAATGATAAAGGCGCGCCCTTTCTTTACGCGGAATCTAAAAGTCCCAGGGCCTGGAACAGGGTATTTTATAAGAAGTATCCGGCATGTGCCAAGGATGGTTCCTGGAACATAGACCTTCAGCAGCAGCTTGCACTTAATGATTTTCTGTATAAATACGGGGCTGATACATACAACGCCTATGACGCCAACGATTGCGGTTGATGATATCTTCTCCTCCGGTCAGGAGGAAACATTTTTGGGTTTTGGATATGGGATTTTGGATTGCGGATTTGGGGTTGGAGTCTCGAAGGCTCCTTTACCCGTGGATTGGCATCGTTCTGTCTAAGATTCTGTGCAAAGAATATTAGGAGTACGATGTTACTCTTTTGTGAATATGATGATTTTCTCTCCCAAATCCCAAATCCCAAATCTCAAATCC
>JACNJZ010000057.1 GCA_014382295.1 Candidatus Desulfobia pelagia
ATTTTCTCGCATGCCTTGATCTTGAACGAAAAATCTAATTTTTCAAGGTACCCTTTATATTACCCATCATTTCCGATGATTCATCTACCATACCAATCCCCAATCCCCATTCCGAAATCCGAAATCAAGAAAGCTTTTCAATATACCACTGAGCAGCCCGATCAAGGCCGGCTTTTACAGAAAACTCCGGTTTGTAGCCGAGCAATGTCTCTGATTTACTGATATCAGCCAGGGAATGGCGCACATCACCGGCACGGAAATCTCGATATGTTGGTTTACTCTTTTTTGCCTCCGGATGGACATCCGCCACTCGCTCTTTGATCATGGTGAAGAGTTCGTTTAACGTCGTTCTTTCACCAAAGGCAACATTGTAGACCTGATTTAAGGCGTCCTCGTTTTCCGCGCAGGCCGCGAGGATGTTTGCCTGAACACAATTATCGATATAGCAGAAATCCCGGCTGGTTTCGCCATCGCCGTTGATGAAGATTTCCTCGCCCTTGATGAGGCCGGAAAACCATTTCGGCATGACTGCGGCATAGGCTCCGTTAGGATCCTGTCGTCTGCCAAAGATGTTAAAATACCGGAGGCCGATTGTTTTAAATCCATAGGTCCGGGCAAAAACATCGCCATACAATTCATTGACGTACTTCGTTACGGCATAAGGCGACAATGGCCTGCCGATGGCACCTTCAACTTTAGGCAACCCGGGATGATCGCCATAGGTTGAACTTGAGGCCGCATAGACAAAGCGAGTAACCTGTGCATCACGGGCTGCCACCAGCATATTGAGAAACCCGGTCAGATTATTTTCATTGGTCAATATCGGATCTTCAATAGAGCGCGGCACCGAGCCCAGGGCCGCCTGATGCAGAACATAATCAACGCCTGCACAGGCTTGCGTACATGTTTCCAGGTTCCGGATATCTCCCTTTATACAAGTGAACTGCTGCCACTGCTCCAGTGTAACCAAACCCTGCACTTCATCAAGATTATGCTGGAAGCCTGTGGAAAAATTATCCAGGCCAACAACCCTCTGCCCCAAAGACAATAGGGTTTCCAGAAGGTTGGAGCCAATAAAGCCGGCAACACCAGTTATAAGCCATTTTTTTGGGGAGGCTTTTAGTTTTTCTATGGTTTGCTCATACATTGTCGTTCGTTTCCTTAATTTTATGCAAAACTAATTTTGGATTGCGGATTGCGGATTGCGGTTTTTCACATAATCATTTTATCTTCCCCATATTCCCAACTATTACTTTAAAAGTATGCACTCCATTGGCACGGTTTTTCCGAAATCCGAGATCCCAAATCCGAAATCATTAACTATCGTTTCAAGTACTATTGCTCATGCAAAATCTACAATCGCCAAAATCTCACTCCCTTCTCCTGGATCTCCTTAACATCCAAAACAGACTTCACATCGACAAGGCAGCCATTGGAACTGAGTGTACCGGTAAAATCCTCAATGGATTTTTCCAGATATTCCCGATGGGGGACGGCAAGAATAAGGGCGCCCAGGTCTTTTAAATCCTCCCAGCGACATAATGAAATACCGAAAAACTTCTCGGCTTCGGCACTTTCTGCACGAGGGTCATGGACAAGGATTTCAATTCCGAATGTTTTAAGTTCATCGATAATATCGACAACCCGGGAATTCCTCAGATCAGGGCAGTTTTCCTTAAAAGTCAGGCCCAGGATGCCGACTTTCGTTGCACCAAGATTGACTTTTCCCTGAAGCATCAGCTTGATGGTTTTGTCGGCAACAAATTTTCCCATTCCATCATTGATTCGGCGGCCGGCAAGGATGACTTCGGGATGGTATCCCATAGTTTCTGCCTTATAGGTCAAATAATAGGGATCAACGCCAATGCAGTGGCCACCGACAAGACCCGGCCGGAACGGCAGGAAATTCCACTTTGTTCCTGCCGCCTCAAGCACATTCAAGGTATCAATATCGAGTTTATCAAAAATGACTGCAAGCTCGTTCATAAGGGCAATATTAAGATCCCGCTGGGTATTTTCAATAACTTTTGCGGCTTCTGCTTCTTTGACACTTGCTGCACGATATACACCGGCGTCAATGATAGCACCATAGAGACTGGCAACTTTATCCAGTGTCTCTTCAGTATCCCCGGAAACCACTTTGACGATTTTTGTCAGGGTGTGCTCTTTATCGCCAGGGTTGATACGCTCAGGAGAGTAACCGACAAAAAAATCCTTTTTCCACTTCATCCCGGATTCTTTTTCGAGGATCGGCACACAGACTTCCTCAGTTGTCCCCGGATAAACGGTGGATTCAAAAATAACCACCGCGCCCTGCTTCATATTTTTCCCAACAAGAGTCGAAGCGCCTTTTAATGGCGACAGATCAGGCTGACGGGCTGAATCAATGGGTGTAGGAACTGCCACGATACAATAATCTGCTTTGCCGATATCAGCAGGATCAGAGGTAAATATAATATTCTGGGCAGCCTTAAAACCCTCCTCCGTCACCTCGCAATTGGGATCATGGCATCTTTTATAACTTTCAATGGCCTGCTGTTTAATATCAAAACCAATGGTAGGAAATTTCCTGCCAAAAGTAACAGCCAGAGGCAAACCGACGTAACCAAGGCCGATAACGGCTATTGTTGGCTGGGGCATTTTATACTCCTATTTTCACCACAGAGCTCACAGAGAGCACAGAGGTCTTTATTTTTAACAACTTAACAACTTTTATTTTGGATTTCGGATTGCGGATTTCGGTTTGTTATTTGCCTTAGCCGTTTTAATTGTCGAAACAACTATAGCCACAATTTCGTTTGTCTCTGACATCAAAGGGCTAAGCAGCCCACTGCTAACAATTTCCATTTCAGATAACATCTCCAGCCAGAATAATGTTTCTCATTTTACAATTTTTATTTTGGATTTCGGATATGAGATGTCGGATTTGGGATATTGAATATTGGATTAAATAATGTAATTTCGTTAGTGACCAGCGGAAACTATAGCGAATATCCATCCTCTACATATTCATTTCCGCAATCCACAATCCCAAATCCCATATCATTTCTCATCCGCCCCTTCATCTCCCTACGATTCATTTCCTTATCAATCCGAAATCCGCAATCCCAAATCCGAAATCATCTATCTTCCAGTCTCCAATCAACTGTTTTCGCCAATCCTTCTGCCAATGAAAACTTTACCTGAAACCCCAGCTCTTTTTGTGCTTTTCCGCAGAGGAGGCAGCTTTTGGTGAGATCACCGAGGCGGGCGGGGCCTGTCTTGTACTTTTTGAGTGCGTCGGAGATCTCAGGTCTGGCTGTTTTCATGGAGTCAAATACCGTGTTGAACAGATCGGCAGTATGGGTATCCTTTCCCGTTCCGATGTTAAATGCCTGACCGCTGCCCTTATCAATAGCCAGAAGGTTGGCCTGGACAATATCACCGACAAAACAGTAGTCGCGGGTCATCCCTTTCGGCTGATCATCAAAATGATAAACCGTGCAGGGTTTACCGGCCAGAAGCCTGTCCATAAATACGGCGACAACCCCGGCTTCCCCATGGGGAATCTGGCGGGGACCATAGACGTTGGCATATCGCAGTATGGTGAAATCAAGATCATACTGGTGCTTATAAAACGCCAGATACTGTTCGGAAACTGATTTGGTTATCGCGTAAGGTGAGAGCGGCAGGGCCGGCGACTTTTCCGAAGTCGGAAATTCTACCGCCTCACCATATATTGCACCGCCGGAAGATATGAAGATGACTTTTTTCACATCATGAGCCCGGGCCGCCTCAAGAAGGTTCACAAACCCCTTCACATTGACATCTGCATCAAAAAGCGGATCCTCCACCGAAGCCGGAACCGACATCTGGGCGGCATGGTGGTTGATGATATCAAACTTCTCCTTTTCAAAAACCTTGGAGACCTCGGCAGAGCGGATATCCATCAGATAAAACTTTGCCTTGGGGTTGATGTTTTTCCACTTGCCGCTAAAGAGGTTGTCCATGATAACGACATCATGGCCTGCTTCTATGTATGCATCAACAACATTTGAGCCGATGAATCCGGCACCGCCGGTCACTAGTATTTTCATGAGAGATGTTTTTCCTTTTTTTGAGCAACCTTTCAAGACCAACCATGGTTGCCTTGAAGCATTTTTTATTTCGGATTTGGGATTGCGGATTTCGGTTTGTTATTTACTTTTGCAGTCTTGATCGACGAAACAATTATTGAGACAATTTCATTATTTTCTGACATTAAGGGGTTAAGCAGATCACTGTTGACGATTTCCATCTCGCTTAGCATTTCCAGCCAGAATAATGTTTCATCCGCCTCTTCTTCGACAATCGTCATCTTTGAGATGAATTCAGCTTTTGACCTTGCACGACAAGCTGCTCTGTAATTTGCCGCAACTGATGTCCCTGAGCGAAAAATCTGATTTCCTATCAAGCGCCCTTCTCTATTATTCGGTAGTGTTCTGCACAATCGAACAATCCTTTTTGCAAACTCCTTTGTTCTACCCTTCATCTCCCTACGATTCATTTCCTTATCAATCCGAAATCCGCAATCCCAAATCCGAAATCATTCAACAGTAACCGACTTCGCCAGATTCCTCGGCTGATCAACATCGCACCCTCGAAGATTAGCTATCTGATATGACAGGAGTTGCAGGGGGATTGTGTAGAGTATGGGGCAGAGTTCTTCGTGGATATCCGGCAGGGTGATGACGTAGTCGCTGATGTCATGGAGACTTTCATCAGATTCACTGCCGACAAGGATCATCCTGCCCTGGCGGGCCTTGACCTCTTCGACGTTGGAGATCAGTTTGGCGTAGACATCATTTTTGGGTGCCAGAGCCAATACCGGCATATCCCGGTCGATAAGAGCAATGGGGCCATGTTTGAGTTCGCCGGCGGCATAGCCTTCGGCGTGGATATAGGAAATTTCCTTGAGTTTCAGGGCGCCTTCCAGGGCGATAGGAAAGTTAGCCCCGCGGCCCAGGTAGAGGAAATCTCTGCTGCGGGAAAATTCATCGGCAATTACGCTCATAGCCTCCTGGAGAAGGGGAAGCTGTTTTTCAACAACTTCGGGCAGCGCAATAAGGGCATGGCCGAGCTCCCTCGATTTATCTGCTGAAATTGTTTGGCGCACCTGGCCAAGATAAAGAGTCAATAAAAAGAGGGCGGTGAGCTGGCTGGTGAAGGCTTTGGTGGAAGCTACTCCAATTTCCGGACCTGCGTGGGTGTAAATAGTGCCATGGGACTCCCGGGTAATAGTACTCCCCACCACATTGCAGATCGACACAACCTTGGCTCCGAGCTGCTTAGCCAGACGAAGGCCGGCAAGGGTGTCTGCTGTTTCTCCGGATTGGGAAATGGGAACAACCATAACGTCAGGTCCCAGGAGAAGCCGCCGGTATCTGAACTCAGAGGCAATATCCACCTCCACGGGGATGCCAACCCATTTTTCAAGCCAGTATTTTGCTACCAGGGCGGCATGCCATGAGGTCCCGCAAGCAACGAGAGAAATACGGCTGATTCCCTGCAATTCTTCCAGGCTGAGCTCAATCTCCGGAAGCTGGACTATACCGCTCTCCGGTTCAATACGGCCTCGAAAGGTATTCAGGATTGCCTGGGGCTGCTCAAAAATTTCCTTCAGCATGAAATGGCGAAACCCGGCCTTTTCCGCCATACCGGCATTCCACTCAATTCTTTGCACCTTTTTGTCGATCTGTCGCCCATCTCCGATTGATAACACCTGCCATGAATCTGCTTTCAATATGGCCAATTCATTATCATCAAGAAATATAACATTACGGGTATAGGGAAGCAGTGCCGGGATATCTGAGGCCATAAAGCAGCCGCTTGAATTTTTTACACCAAGAACAAGAGGACTCTGGTTTCTTACCGCCACCAACCTGTCAGGCTGGCCACTCCACATCACGCCCAGGGCGTAAGATCCTTCCACATCCTGAACGGCCCTGCGAACCGCCGCCACCAGATCCCCATCCAGATACTCTTCAATAAGATGCGCCATTACTTCAGTATCTGTCTCCGAGGTAAAGGTATGACCGCTTGCGATCAATCTTTTCCGAAGAGTCTGATAATTTTCAATGATGCCGTTATGGACAAGAACAAGGTCACCGCTGCAGTCACTGTGAGGATGGGCATTGGCCTCTGATGGCGCCCCATGGGTTGCCCAGCGGGTATGCCCGAGGCCTATCCGGCTTTCGGTCAGGACCGAATCCATCAATTCTTCAAGATTAGCCAGCTTGCCTTGACAGCGATGCTTCCGCAGTTTGCCATCTTCAAGATAGACAATCCCGGCTGAATCGTAGCCCCGATATTCGAGTCTTTTCAGTCCCTCAAGGACAATGGGGACTACACGCCTGTTTCCTATATATCCGACTATTCCGCACATGGGAGTCCTTTGTTGAATCGTTGAATCGTTGAATCGTTGAATCGTTGAATCGTTGAATCGTTGAATCGTTGAAAATGTTAATTTATTTAAAGTTATGTCCCAATCTTTTTCTGTTGCTGCAGGTATCGAATATAACCATTTAGGATCTTTATAGTTTTTTTGATTTCTAAAACCATATCTTTAACTGTATTCTCAGTAAAATAACCACTATCCTCTGCAGCAGTTAGATGGTCAATCAGCTCATACAAAGAACCTCTTGACTGCCTGCAAAACTGAATAGTTTCCTGATAATGATATCGCCCATAACCTTCTGCTATACATGCTGTTGCCGAGCGAGAAGCTCTCACCATTTGACTGACAAGATCGTACTTCTCATGCGTTGGGAGATTCCGTGTTTCCTTAAATATCTTTAAGCGAATACCTCGACACTGTTTCCAAACATCCAAATCACGAAAATCACCAAATTTCATAACCGCATCAACCATTCAACCAATTAACTATTTAACCAATTATCGAGACCCTTTCCTGAACAACACCGTCTTAATCGTCTGGAAAATAATCCACAGGTCCATCTGGAAGGTCATATTCTTGATATAGTAGAGATCGTATTCAAGTTTACGCAGTGCGTCCTCTTCTGAGGCACCGTAGGGATAACAGACCTGGGCCCAGCCGGTGATTCCCGGTTTGACACTATGGCGCAGGGAGTAATATGGAATTTTCTTGTTGAGCTGTTCGACAAAAACCGGCCGCTCAGGCCGGGGACCGACAAAACTCATTTCACCCCTGAGGACGTTCCACATCTGGGGAATTTCATCAATTCGGGTTTTACGGATAAAAGATCCAAACCGGGTAACACGCATATCATTTTTCATGGCCCAGACCGGCCCATCTTTCTCTGCATCAGCGCCCATGGAGCGGAATTTAATGACTTCAAATCCTTTGCCTTTTGCACCAACCCTTTCCTGCCTATAAAATATCTCCCCAGGTGATTCCATTTTAATAATCAAAGCACTCACCAGGGATATCGGCAAAAAAACCAACAATCCTATCAATGAAAAAAAGATATCTATTGATCGTTTTCCAAAAGCACTGATTCTTCCTTTCTTGAAGCCTTCTGCGAAAATAAGCCAGGCGGGATTGACCTTTTCTACAATTATTTTCCCCGTTATCTCTTCATAAAAACCGACACCATCCTCTATAGTGATCCCCCCAAGTTTACAGGAAAGAAGCTCTTCAACCGGCGTTGCACCTCGCCGGTCGTCGAGGGCAACCACCACCTTTTCAACTTTCTGCTTACAACATAGATCAAGGAGACCTTCTGCTTTTGGAAAAAATGGGATATCTTTAAAAAGGCTACAGGCCGGGTTTCCTTCTCCGACAAACCCAACTATTTGGTAACCTGAGTCATGCCTATCCGTTACATCTACTGCAATCTCTGAAGCCATTTTCCCCGTTCCAACAATCAGAATTGGCTGAGTAAACATGTGCCTGTCAAGCACATAACTATATAGAAATCGCCATAAAAACACACAGATACAAACAATAAAATAACCGTTCCAGAAGATAGCTGAATGAATCAAAAAGACCGGGAACAAATAATAAACAATTGCAAGAAGAATACAGGCTACACCAAAGGCCTGAACAGTACGGGTAATAGTTTCTGCTGCCGGGAGTTTTTTGCTTAGATCATAAAGATCAAAAAAGTAGAAAGTCACTTGAAAGATAAAAGTCGCAACAAAAGCTCGCAGGCCATAAAGCATTATCCCTTCAATAAACACATCAGGGCCTTTAAAAAAGAAGTACCCCAAATTAATTGCCAAAAATATCAGCAGCCCTTCCCCAATAAAAAAGAAAAGTGTTCTGGGGGGGTAATATTTATTAAGGATGTAAGGCATAGGTAAGTGTCTAGAGTGTCTAGAGTGTCTAGAGTGTCTAGAGTGTCTAGAGTGTCTAGAAAAATATAATATAATTAGCAGGTTACCACAACACTTTCACCAGCATCAAGACCAGCCAACTTTAAGTACTTCTCCTTCAATACCCTTCCGAGTAATATTTGTAATACCCCTCACCCTGGAGTTTAGCGTCGAGCATCGTCATCTCAAAAGCATTGAAAACAACTCCAAGGATCTTGTCGCGCCCAATTGCATCTATAAACTTTTTAACCTGCTCACGTCCAACACCTCCCCACTTTACAACGACGACAACCTTATCTACATGCTGGGCGAGAACCGCTGTCTCTGATGCTGCCTGACCAGGCGGGCTGTCTAAAATAACCATTCTGTCCTGATAGCGACTGACAAGTTCATCCACCATTTTCGTCATTTTATCTGAGACTAACAGTTCTGATGGGTTTTTCGGAGCCTGACCTGCAGGTATAATTGACAACCGTTCAATCCCTGTTTTTTGAATAAGCCCTGAAAGGCTTGCTCCGTCACGTAGATGGTCAACCAGCCCTTGCCTGCCGCTCAAACCAAATAAGCCTGCAAGAGAAGGTCGTCGCAGGTCACAGTCTACAAGAATGGCATGTTTTTCCATACTTTGTGCCAAAATAACTCCAAGATTAGCACTGACAAAACTTTTTCCTTCCTCAAGGGTAGCACTGGTCACCAAAATACTTTGTATCGATTCCTTATGAACCGGATGCAAGATTTTTGTTCTCAACCTCCTGAAACTTTCAGAGATTGCAGGGTAGTCCTCAGTGGCAAGACGCACCCTCTCGTCCCACCTCTCTTTACTTATCTTTATCTCCTCCTTAAAGAAGGAAGGTCGTTTTTGCTCTTGACCTCCACTAACCGACAGCTTTACTTCTGGAAGAATAGATGTCTTTTTTCCCTGTTGTACTCTATCAGACTGTTCAACTTGTCGATGGGAAGATTGCTTCTTCTCTCTCTGGTCAACAGGCATATTCTTGGAAGCCTTTTCCACCCCGGACTTAGACAAGGCCTTTGATATCTTCCCCAAAACGTGTGTCTCCATTAAATTATGATCATACCTTTTCGCCAGAAATAAATTGCTGCAGTCAAAATCCCACCGGATGAAAGAACAAACACAACAAGCCAGAACACCTGAAAGACTTTCCTCCTTATCCTTTCCCTGTTCGTAAAAATAGCGGGAATAGCGCAAATAACCGGTACATCAAGATACGCCTCCAAGTCTTCAGGGTCCCTAAATGAAGTATTTATCAATTCAAGGCCAAAAGCCAATCCTCCCCCAATACCAAGCCCTAACCCAACAGCTACTAGCATTATTTTCTTAAAATTAGGTTTAAAAGGTGTTTCCGGGAAATGAGCAGGATCAATTATTTTAAACTGACTTCCCTTCTGGGCCTTCTCGAGGCTATGGGCGGACTCCGCTGAAATATTCTGGGCAACCAACTGTTGATAATGGTTATGCAACTGTTCGTAATCTCTTGTCAACGCAGCCCATTCTGCTTCCCGTACAGGGGCTGCCTCAACCCATTTTTTATACTTGGCAATCTGATTTTCCATATCAACACGATCTTTTTTCAATCGATCGATATTATATCCTAAAGTCTCAAGCTGAATCTTAAGCTCTCCGGCTTGAGGATCCTGCAACCTCTGGACAACACTTTTTTCTTCATCACGCTGTTCTTCATCACCTTCAGCTTGGCGAGCCATAGCCGCCTGCTCACCTTCACGCTCCTTCAGCATTGTTTTCAATCTTTTCACTTCCGGGTGCTTATCAGTATAGCGAAGCTGGAGATTATTAAGTTCCTGCCGCATTCGACTTACGTCTGCCAACAAGCTCCCTGCCTGATGAGCTCCTTGAAGATTTGAATTCCCTAATGCCCCCCCGGATATTCCACCAAATTGTTGAGCAAACAGTTCATTACGTAATGAGATCTGCTCCTGGACCATAACCTTTGTGCGCTCTAAATCCAGAATGCTATCCTGATTATTCTGATATTGCCCCTGAAGCGCATTCAGACGTCCCATATTGGTGTTCCGCTGATCCGCCATTTCATTATAATGTTGAAGCTTATAATCCCGCATAATCGCTTCTTTTTTATCGAGAGCCTCTTTTGCCATGTGGAGTTCATCACTCACATACTTGGATGTTTCTGAAGCTCGTTCTTCACGAAAGCGGAGATTCTCTTCAATAAATTTAGCCGCCAGAGCATTTGTCACCCGCATAACCTTTTTAGGATCACTCCCCTGATACGCTACCCGAAAAATATCTCCTCGGTCACTGCCAATATCAATATGATTCGACCGCATCACATCAACCACATCTTCGATAGGCATATTGCTGCGTGCTGTCGCATACAAGTCAAATTCTTTAATTAAAGCCTCAAGACTCGTCCTACTGGTAATCTGCTGTGATACGGTTGCCACAACCTCCCGGGTTCCGGATCGAATATCATCAGGGGACATCTGGGTGGGATTAATTCGCTGGCGCTGATATTTGATTAAAGATTCACACAGGTAGACTTTGGGCGCCTGTAAATATTGCCCAAGACCTACCGCCATTCCGATAAGCAAGCCGGCAATGACCATCTTTTTGCGGCGCAAAAGAATATCCAGATATTTTTTTATAAGCTGTCGCTGGTCTTGTTGCATTGTATGAAAGTTTTAAGTTCGAATTTTTAAGTTTAAAGTTAAGGAATGTTACTTGTTCATTTTTTTTCGTTGTTCTGTTCCATTCTGAAAAATGGAGGTTGTTAGGTTCTTCTGATAATGAAATTATTACAATAATTACGGTCCTAGACGACACCCCCAAGACACAACAAACTCAAAGAACTATTCAGCTCCATTACCATTTCAGGAGGTCTTTCGCGGCCGACAGCTGGACCATGACCGTGTGTTCAAAATAACTGGAAGCCAAGCTGTCTTTTGCGTCAAGCCTGTCATATGAATAGGTTACAGACAGCTGATACCAGCGGCTAAATGACCATGTTAATCCTGCGCCGGCACCGTAATCATCAAAAGTAGATTTATCTCCTGCCAGATCCCAATCATATCTCTTTTCAAAAGAGGCATTGATATTACCCGTCAAATCTTCAAGTACCTGGTAATTCAATCCGCCGGCTATTGAAAAATTCCGTTGATACTTATCCCAGCCACCATCGGCATCACGTTCATCTGTTCCCATTTCACCACTTAGGGAAAGGCTGCCTCTCTGGATTGTTCTTGTTAAGCCAAGACTTAACGAAAGGCCTCGTTCATCAGAATCAATATCCCTATCGACAAAATCAGCCACCAGAGTGCTTGTCAAAAGCATATGCTGGCCAAATTCCCGGTTATGACTCCAGCTCAAATCAACATTCTGTTCATCATAATCGACTCTGCCGGCAGCATCATACTCAGTTTTTTGATACCCATAGGACGCAGAAAGGCGATCCTTCAATGTCACATCATATGCAAGTGTGGCCCCTGTATCCTGGACTTTCTCCTCACCGGCATCATCATAATCCGCTTTCGAATATTCATAAAAAACTGAAGCGAGCCACTGAGGGTGAAAACGGTATGTCAGGTTAATATACGGGGTGTGCTGATCATACTCATCAGAATAGTTTTCCCGGTCATCCAGAAGGTGGTAACTGTAACCGACAGTAAGTATAGAATCCCGGG
>JACNJZ010000110.1:0-8630 GCA_014382295.1 Candidatus Desulfobia pelagia
TCTGCTTTCATGGAATTCATCTCAGCCTTGAGGGCGTTGAGCTCCCGAGTCAGCTGATCGATTTTGGCGGCGAGATCCCCATCTCCACCCGCATTGGCGACAACAGGCATTGCAATAAGGCCTGCCAGCACCAAGGTTGATAATTTCTTCACCATTTCTTACCTCCTATGGTCTGTTATGGTGTGATTAGGCAGAGAGTTAATGTCTCTGTCAGGTTGTAGTTCCTTGATTTCATTATCATATTTTGTGATAGATATATCATATAATATCTTTTTTAAAAACTAAAGGTAAAAAAAGAACTCTGTGGTACTTTTTACTTCATTTTTGTCGGGAAACAACAGAAGCTGTTAGCTTTAAGCCGTTAGCTTTTAGTGTAGACCTTTTCAAATCTATAATTACGCTAACAGCTTCATCTGGAAACTATTTATGACTGATTGCCAATATGAATGGAAATATGCTATGAAGTACCGATGGCGTTGAATAAACGTAAAGCTTTATCGCTAAGATGCAAAGTCACAAAGGAAATTCTTTTTTTTAATAAGATGTTTCCAGCGCTGCTGAGGCCTAGCGGCTTAGCGCCTTTGCGTTAAGAAAATGAAAGAATGGATCAGGAGGGTATCGCAGCGGAGCGGTTTATCGCACATTGATCCACAATAGAGTGAGCACACAATGTATTTTCAAGACATTATTTTTGAACTGAGTCGATATTGGGCAGAGCAGGGCTGTGTTATTCAGCAGCCCTATGATATGGAAGTTGGAGCCGGAACCTTTCATCCGGCAACGCTGTTGCGGGCTCTGGGGCCAAAGCCATGGAAGGCGGCCTATGTTCAACCGTCACGGCGTCCTACCGATGGGCGTTATGGGGAAAACCCCAACCGTCTCCAGCATTACTACCAGTTCCAGGTGGTGTTAAAGCCTTCCCCCCATAATTCCCAGGAACTCTATCTTGACAGTCTCAAGCGTTTTAACCTGAATCTGCTGGAGCATGATATCCGCTTTGTTGAAGATGACTGGGAGTCCCCCACCCTGGGAGCAAGCGGGCTGGGCTGGGAAGTGTGGCTTGACGGGATGGAGATCACCCAGTTTACCTATTTTCAGCAGGCGGGCAGTCAGGAGCTGGATCCCATTACTGTTGAAATTACCTATGGTCTGGAGCGGATTGCCATGTATCTCCAGGGGGTCAACAGTGTTTATGATATTGCCTGGAATAATGAAGTGAAATATGGAGACATCTTCCATCAGGCGGAAGTGGAGTTTTCAGCCTTCAATTTTGAACATGCCAACGTGGAGTTTCTGGTTTCCTATTTCACATCCTGTGAGCAGGAAGCGCATAAGCTGCTGGAAAAAGACCTTGTTCTCCCAGCCTATGACTACTGCCTGAAGTGTTCACATACCTTTAATTTGCTCGATGCCCGCAAGGCGATAAGTGTTTCGGAGCGAACTCGGTATATTGGCAGGATTCGTGCCCTGGCCAGGGGCGTTGCGGAAAGGACGATTGCTCGTCAATAAAGGAGTGCCACGGAATCCACAGAAGGCCCGGAATTTTTTTAATTTTCCATGATATTTCGTGGTTTCCGCGGCGAATTTGTTTTTACCATTTCATACTGCTGATAACGCGGTGGTTTGCCCGTGCTATTGAGCTGCTTACATTTTCAAACCTGATTATCTGGGCGATCTGATCATTTCGGTCATAGGTCACTTCATAGGTGATCTGGTCTCCGTCAAATGTTGCTTCCAGAGGCGTTCCGACTACCTCCCATAATCCATAAGTCAAGACATCGGCAACGGCATGAAGAACGGCCCGGCCGACTTTTGTCCCGGAGCTGTAGCCCTGCTTGAAGGAAAATTTATCATACTCTCTTCCGTCTCCGTCAACACCGGAGGAGACAGGCTGACCAAACTCGGAGATCAGCAGGTTTCTGGATGTTCCCACTTTTAACAGGTTAACATCTTTCAAGCCGGGCTGATTTGCGGCCATGTAGACAGAGCAGCCGGTGTTGAGAAGCAGAGATGCACATACGAGAAGCATACATAGTTTTTTCAGCATGTTAGTCCTTCCTTTGTGTGAGGAAATGAAGAGGTGTAAGGTTTTATATTTAGTAATTATAAAGGGTTGAATCTTTTTTGTTGCTGTTCTGGGACGTTTTTGCCGCCCCGCGATATTGTAGAAGAATATGCAAATTTCAGTCCAGAAAAGCACCAAGAGCCTAACAAATTTTCAAAATGGCCTTATTTCAAAGAGTAAAATGTTGACCAGATAATTTTATTTTCAGGAGGGTATTTTTTTATTGGCGATATGACCAATAATGTGAATGAGCGGGGCAATATCCCCACTTCTCTTTTGGGGAGTGGAACTGAAAGCGATCTGGCGGAGGAGAACGCTGGTTTTTCTAGTGTTACAGAGAGGAATGCGGTGTGAATAGACGTTGACATTCCTCAGGCTTTCGAACATACCTGTGACAGGTGTTAACGGGGTGGGTGTGAAAAACTTTCATGGGGTTTCCTGAAAGCTCCTTATTTGTTGATGAAGAGGAATATCATGAGAAAATCAGGGTTGTTTTGTGTTCTTGTTGTCTTGTTTTTTTTCTGCAGTGCGGCAGGCGCTGAGACAGTGGTTAATATTCGAAAGGGGCTGGCGGATGGCAACCAGTTCAATAAATCAAGTGAAGCGCTGCAGTTAAGTTACGTTGCCGGCATACTTGACGGAATAAAAATGGCCCCTTTGCTGGGGGGCTCTGAGGAATTGACAGGTGCTTTTGCCGATTGTCTTGTTGGTCTTTCAGTAAATCAGGCCATGGGTATTGTGCTCAAGGAGCATCACGCTCATCCTGAATGGTGGGATACGCCGATGCATTTGACGGTATATAGAGCGATTTTAAATGCCTGCGAAAATTTCAGAGAAACAGCAGAAGCGCAGAAATGATCAAAAAAGAGAGGGTTCTGGAGAGAATATATCCTTTCCGGCGTCAATATGTGTTAAAAAGGCTTGCAAACAAAAGGGATTTTAATTTAAAATACCCCAATTTTTTTGGAGTCGCGACAAATGAGGTTAAGGGGATAGAGGTAATTGAACGTTATGCCCCTCCGTATAAAAAAAGAATTCCTCCGGTGTAAAGAAAGTATATAGCCTGGAGGAAACAGTGGCGGAAGTGCATGGGAATCGAACCCACCCACCAGGCTGTTAACCCGGTGCACCGGATTTGAAGTCCGGGAGGGCCACCAGCGCCCTTTCCACTTCCTTAAAAGAAAGATGATAATAAATGTTCTTGCTCAATTGAGCAAGAACATTTATTTAGGGCGCTAAAAGTCCATTAAAATAATTGTAACTATTCAGCTAAAAAGCGTATAGTTTCGAAAACTACCGAACTGTAACTGTTCAGTAGTGCTTCAGATGTGCACAAACAGGCCGCCGAACTATATAGCCATATGTGAGAAGGCCTGATCGTGTGCAAGATGGAGTGCTGCTGAACAGTTACTAATTTTTAATTTTGGAGAGCTGTGAGCATGGAATGTCAGCGTTTAAACAAGCTTGTACGCTCGTGGTACATGCAGGTGCAGGAAGAGTCTTTGGCACCTGCCAGGATGGTGGAATTCATGGGGAAACATGTCATGGACTGTGATGTGTGCCTGACCGATCCGAATGTGCGTTATGAGGTGAAAAAAATTACGGAAATAGTTCTTCCTCCGTCTAAAATGACAAAGCAGTCAAAGCCGGATGATGAAGCTAAAGCTGAAGCTAAACCCGTAGCTCCTGACACTGTCAGTGAAGATGATGAAGACAGTGAAAATGACAAAAGTGATGACGATGATGACGATGAAGAGATGGACGTCGATGAGGATGATGATATCTAACTGACTGAAGGATTTCCGGACATAAAAAAAGCTTGCGTCATGCAAGCTTTTTTTATGTGTATTTTTTCTTGATTAATTGCCAAGCAGCCCTTTGAATGTATCCAGTTTTTTCTGGGCCCCTTCCTGCAATGCCTTTCCTGTTTCCTGTATATTCTTTTCAATATCGAGTGTGCCCATTCCAGCTTGAACCGCCGGTATGACAGCTTGGGTAATTGCTGTCAGAATTTGCTCCATGGCTTCAGCAGCAGTTGTGTCACCCTTTTTACCAATATCTGAAAGTTCTAGGGTTGGCAGAGGCACAGTGAGTTTTTGCCCCTGAAGGATGTTCATACTGACACTGATCGAGCCATTGGCAATGGTTACATTGTCTATCAATATCTTTTTCGGCTGGGAGGTGCTTTTTTCTTCGCTTTTCACCGCCGGATCTTTTTTCTCGCCACCGCTGAAAGCTTTTGCGTTTGCCAGGAGTTGACTGAGGTTACTTTTTCCAAAGCCGCCTTCAAATATGATACTTGGGCCGTCAATAAGAATATTTTTGATATGAATAGTGTCTGATGTCACGGATTTCACATCAAGGTCCACCTTGACTTGTTTAAGCTGGAAGGCATAATCCGAGTTGAATCCTGCAGGATTGCCGATGGTGAGGCCGGCTAGGGCACCGGACCCTGAAAAGATGGAGATATCCGAATTGTTCAGGCTAACCGGAGCACTCAGCACTTTGCTGCCGCCGGTTTCCACGCCTTTTTTAACAATGGGATTAATGTTGTTTAGCAGGAAAACGGCAATAATGATAATAACAATGATAGCGGCTAGAATAATTTTCTTCATAATTCCTCCATGGATAAAGGTTGCCTGTGAAAGTGTGAGGATTTTGGTGTTTGGTATTAAGGTAAGGGTCTGATCCCGTTAGCGTTTGACGAGAATGCCACCTTTTGCTGAAGATTTGAGTATCCGGCCAATATCGCTGTGCATAAGACCTTTGGCCGATAGTTTTTCCAGTAACAGATCAACTTTTGCTCCAGAGACAGAGATCAGCAACCCGCCGGAGGTCTGAGCATCAGCCAGAATGTCGATAAGAATGGGATCGATTCCATCTTCAATATCCACCAGTTTTTCGCAGAATTTACGATTCTCGAAGCTGCCAGCAGGTACCATACCCATTTGGGCCATTTCCATAACGGTTTCAATAATAGGAACTTTGGAGGCAGAAAGTTCAATGATTGTTTTGGAAGAGAGGGCCATTTCAAGAACATGACCGAGCAGGCCAAATCCCGTGACATCGGTACATCCATGACATCCCACTTCCTGCATGGATTCTGCTGCCTCTTTGTTGAGCTGGGTCATCCAGGCAATGGCCTCTTTTTCAACTTCAGGGGAGACGAAACGGCCCTTTATTGCCGTGGCTAGAATTCCGGTGCCTAAAGGCTTGGTGAGAACAAGATGATCACCAGCCTTGCAGCCGCCATTTGTCATAACCTTGTCAGGATGAATTGTTCCCGTGACGCTGAGGCCGTATTTTATTTCAGGATCATCAACGCTGTGTCCCCCCACGAGCAGGGCTCCCGATTTATGAATCAGCTCAAGGCCCCCCTGGAGAATATCCTTTAATACTTCAATAGGTTGATCTTCTTTCGGGAAACAGACGATATTCATGGCAGTCAGCGGTACACCGCCCATGGCATAGACGTCACTGAGAGCGTTGGCTGCTGCAATTCTGCCGAAATCGCGGGGATTGTTGACCATGGGGGTAAAGAAATCCACCGTCTGGATAAGAGCGAGATCCTCGCGGACCCGAATCACCCCGGCATCATCAGATGTTTCTTTGCCAACCAGAAGATCGGGGTGATTTACCACCGGCAGATCCTGCAAAATATTCTCCAGGTACCCTGGAGGAAGTTTGCTTGCTCAGCCGGCGGCTTTTACGTTTTCGGCCAGTCGTATTTTGTCGGGATTATACATTGATTCCTGTTTCGTTTATTGTGCATAAAAAGGAAGAATCAGCAGGTGAGCTCGTCCCGTTCCTTTTTCCTTGAGCTGAACGCGCAGTTCTTTTGCACTGTTTGCTTCAGCCGGGAAAAAGAGGAAGCCGTTGGCAAGACTTGCCGGCGGTATAATTTTACCTTCTATGCCTTTCTCCCGGAGGTCGTCTGAAATTCGATATTCTCTCTCCTTGGAAGTGCCTTCCTGGGTTCCTCCAATCAGGGCACCACCGGCACCGCCGATAACAGCACCTTTTCCAGCAGCTTCGGCAACATTCTGCCCGGTCACAATACCGAGGGCGGCTCCCAGAATGGCACCTCCTGCGGCTCCAAACATGGCTTTTTTGCCGGCACCTTTTGCTATGGCGCCTGTTTCTGTTGCTGCTTCAACCCTTTCTACTGCGACTTTGTTTGGTATCAGCTGCCAGTATCGATTAGTCTGGTCAACCAGAAAAGTTTGTGAGGTGACGACTTCATAGCTGGCAGATCCGGGGTTATTCATCACCATTTGAACCGGAAGGAGTCCCGCGCCTTTAATGTCAAAGCCAAAAGCAACTTTTGCTGTTTGTTTGTCGGGGTATGCTTCTGCTCCAATGGTGGCTTCACCAAGCCTCTGGGTATTGGCATAGTCCTCCGGCGGTCTGAAACCGGCATATTGGGTTTTGTAGGTGGTGCAGGCGCTGATAAAAATCGATAACACAAGAATGGGGAAAAGCAGTCTTTTCATGTCGAGTACCTCTTTTTGTATTTTATAACGAACAGGCTCTAAGGTACCTTGAAAAATTAAGATTTTTGTTTGCTAGCAAGGAATGACAAAATTAAAAAGCACCCACATGGGCATAAACTCCGCATACCGAGGTATGTGAGTACTTTTCATTTTGGCAATGACACCGCTAGCGAGCAAAAAGTCAATTTTGCAAAGTTGCCTCTAATCTTCTTTGTCACTGTACACGCTTATTTTACTCTAAATTCTGTGTTTTGCTATGAAACTTCTTTTAGTTTGCTGTTTTCGTCCGGTAATGTGTTGATATCATATGATATTTGCGGCTTTTCTTTTATGGGGAGGACTTACAGATAAGGAAGAAACAGCCGGAAGAATTTATTTCTGAGACGGGTTAGCAGTGGTTTCTCCTGTATCTCCTGCAGTGAAACGAAATGAGCCGATTTGATTTTATTATCGAAAATTATTTCAATTGAATGGGCCAGTGCAGCGTCATAACATTCAACATTAAACTCAAAGTTGAGTTTGAGACTTCGCGTATCCCAGTTAGCGGAGCCAAGCAGAACCCATCCGTGATCGATGATCATAATTTTGGAATGATCAAAGGGCGGATCTGATAACATAAGAGTGCATCCAGATTCCAACAGTCTTTCCAGGCCGGCTTCGGACGCCCATTTGATCATCCTGAGATTAGGTTTGCTGGGTAAAAGAATCTGGACATTGATTCCTCTCAGGGCAGCTGTACATAAACCTGTAATCAGCTCATCATCGGGGAGAAAATAAGGAGAAGCAACTTTGATCGAGGTCTGGGCAGAGGAAAGTGCCCCAAGAATAACCATGCGAAGAGTATCATAGTCTTCATCCGGTCCGTCTGAGATGCCTCGAGCGACGCCATTGCCTGCGGGATTAAGCTCAGGAAACCATTTTTCACCCGTTAATTTTTCCCCTGTGCTGAAAGACCAGTCCTCGGCAAAAGCTTTTTGCAGTTCTGCGACCACAGGTCCCATGATTTGAAAATGTATATCCTGAATAGGGTTTTCCGGGTTATCTGAAAGATAGTTGCCCTCCCGGATATTCATTCCTCCGGTGAAACCTGTTTTTCCGTCTAGAACAAGAAGCTTGCGATGGTTACGAAGATTAAGGTAGCGAAAGCGCCAGGGTAGAAAGGTCTGCATAAAGCAGACGGTCTCGATTCCATCACGACGGAGTTTCCTTGCCATCGGGGGGCGAGAATATCGCGCCCCGACCCCATCGATTAGAACTTTAACAGAAACACCACGTTCCCGGGCATCTTTGAGAGCAGATCGGAATTTACTGCCCCAGCTGTCATTGTCAAAGATGTAGGTGCAGAGTGAAATAGAATAGGTTGCTGTTTGTATAGCTTCAAGCATGGCAGGATATGCCTGGTCACCATTGATAAGAGGGGTTATTTCGTTTCCCTCCATAAGTGGCTGCCTGGTTACTTTCTCTGTCAACTGGCAGAGCATGGCAAGGCCGTTTTGCTCCTCTATTTTCAGGAGACGAATAACATCCTGAGGGGCAACAGCGAGTTTTCTTTCAGGAAGAGGAATAGCCCGCCGGCTGGCCAGGCGGGCCCTGGCTTTGCGCTTTATTCTGTTGACTCCAAGGAGCCAGTAGAGGCATATGCCAATTATCGGGGCAAACCAGACAAGACCGAGCCATCCCGTAGCAGCTCTGGTGTCGTGTTTATTCAGAAGGATATGTACAGCGGTATATGAGAGAAGTATAAGGCTTCCAAGCGAGAGGATATAGGGCCAGCTTATTTTGATAAGATCAATAAATGGCATGGTTTATATTGATTGCCCGGGGTGGAGTATTAAAAGACTTTTCATGCTTGAAAGATCTTTTCATCAGGTTCTTTATCCGCTTGGAGGTATTGAAAATACAGTATGTCTCTGGGAGGTATTATAAGGCGTGATTAATTGACTGTCAAAACTTCCTCTCAATTGTGAAAAATATAGTTAAAAATCTTTGGGCCAACCCCATATTTATTATATCGTAAAAGAAAATATTATGGGGTAATCTTTAAATAGCATTCATAAGAAATAAAGTAGTTT
>JACNJZ010000110.1:8735-11750 GCA_014382295.1 Candidatus Desulfobia pelagia
CATTGCCGTTGAAATTGCCGATGAAAAGACACGGGTGAAGGAGCATTTAAAGAAAGCCGGAATTCCGGTTCCAACCGGCCAAGTTGTTACCACGGAAGAAGAGGCAATAGCGGTTTTCAATGAAATTGGTGCTGCAGTTGTTGTTAAGCCAGATGTGGGAAATCATGGGAAGGGAGCAAGTATTAATGTTGTCGATATAAATCAATTAAAGAAGGCTTTTAGCGTGGCGCGAGACAAACACCCCGATGTGATTGTTGAAGAGTATGTCACCGGTGCTGATTTTCGTCTATTAGTCATAGATGGTAAATTTGTTGCTGCGGCGAGAAGGGAACCTGCTCATGTCACAGGTGATGGGAGCTCCTCAGTAAAGGATCTTATTCAAAAAATTAATGAAGATCCGCGTCGGGGGTTTGGACATGAAAAAGTTCTAACCCAGATTGAAATCGATGGCATGACTGAAAGGCTCCTATCCTTAAAAGGCCGATCACTGGATTACTCCCCCCCAAAAGGCGAGAAGGTGTATCTGAAAACCACCGCTAATCTGAGTCAAGGAGGCACCGCCACCGACGTCACCGATGAGGTAAACCCCGAAATCCGCCTCATGGCTGAAAGGGCCGCTCGAATTATTGGACTTGATTGTGTGGGTGTAGATGCCCTTGCTGTCGACATTTCACTCCCCTTAAGCCAATCAGGTATCAAAGTGGTTGAATTAAATGCCGCGCCAGGATTCAGAATGCATTTAGAACCCACAAACGGTCGACCTCGTAATGTTGCTAAATCTCTGGTTGATATGCTTTTTCCCGAGGGATACGCGCAAATTCCAGTTTTGGCAGTAACCGGCACAAATGGTAAAACAACCACCTGTAAATTAATCACACATACATTGAAGTATTCAGGGAAAATAGTAGGCCTGGCCTGTACAACAGGCATTGAAGTTGATGCTAATACTATTTTAAACGGAGACTACAGCGGTCCTGAAGGAGCCGGTATTGTTCTCAGAGAACCAACGGTTGATCATATCGTTTTGGAAGTCGCCCGAGGGGGTCTTGCCAGACGAGGCCTCGGCGTCGATGAAGTTGATGTGGGTGTTCTTCTAAATGTTGGCAGCGATCACATGGGGACGGATTGGATCGAAACCCAAGAAGAACTGAGTTTGGTAAAATCCACAGTAATAGAAGCGGTCAAAGAAAATGGAACTTCGGTGTTAAATGCAGATGACAGCGTCACCATGAGTATACTTGCGCGTGCACGTGGCAACATTATTCTATTTTCTCTCGACCCTGACAATCACGCATTAAAAGAGCATCTAAATGATGGCGGAACCGTCATCACCGTAGACAAAAGAAAAGTAATTATCAGAAAAAGTGAATTAGACATCCCGGTCTGCGAAATTGAAAATATTCCGATAACCTTTGGTGGAATCGTTGACTTCAACACCTCCAATGCTCTCGCCGCCATCGGCGCTCTGCATGGTTTGGGCCTCCCTCTGGAACAAATTCGAAATGGAGTCATGACCTTTTATCCTTCGGCTAACCAAAACCCTGGTCGAATGAATTTATTCGATTTTCAAAAATACAAGGTCCTGGTGGATTACAGTCACAACAAAGAATCATCGCAAGCCATGGCTAAATTATTACCAAGGCTTTCACCAGGTAGAAAAATCGCGTTATGTCATGGAACAGGAAGCCGAACCAATGAACAAATCATTGAATATGGTGTGTCCTTGGCCTCGGTATACGATTATATATTACTAGCTGATTTGGATCCCCGGAATCGACCTCAGGGAGAAACCCCTAAGCTTGTCCAGGAAGGCCTGCTTAAAGGTGGGTTTCCGGCCACAAATATCGAAATTATTTCAGACCCGACAAAGGCTATAGATTACCTTTTTTCAAAGGCAGAAACGGGAGATCTGCTGGTTATTAATCCCGACGAACTTGAACCTGTCATGAATCAAATCATGGAAAGATACAGGCAGATGGTGACACATCTCTAATGCGGCAGAGCCGCAATGAGCCGCGATACCCTATGGGTACTCGGTTTAGTCCCCCCTTGAGGGGGATAGTTCCTTTACGCACATTTCTTTGAAAAAAAGAAAATAATTTCTAAGTTACTAATCAAATGGCGAAGACTTGAAAACGATCACATGAACGAAAATGCCGTAGTAGCCCTTGCAACTTTTTTCGCAACGATTGGTCCACTAGACGCTGCAGCTGTGTTCGCTGTATTGACAGTGGGGGTAACGCCACAACATAGGCGCTCAATGGCCATCCGGGGGACGCTGATAGCTACCATAATTTTGGTCGTCTTTGCTCTGGGAGGAAAACTGCTTTTAACCGGTCTCGGTATCTCTTTGGCTGCTCTGAAGACAGCCGGCGGGATATTATTGCTTCTCATCGGCATTGAAATGGTCTTCGCTCGTTCTTCAGGCGGAACTTCAACAACTGAGGAGGAGGAGCAAGAGGCAGCATCGAAGCAGGACATTGCTGTTTTTCCTCTCGCTACGCCTCTTATCGCTGGTCCTGGTTCAATGGGTGCAGTTATTCTGTTAATGGCAAACGCGGAAGGAGATCTGGTAAGGCAAGTAACCGTTATTGCAGCTCTTATAGTTATTTTGATACTTACTCTCGCCTCATTACTTATGGCCGGTAAAATCCAGCAGCTTCTCGGTGTTACAGGAAAGCATGTCATAAGTCGGATTTCAGGAGTACTTTTATGTGCTCTGGCCGTTCAGTTTATTTTTGACGGCATCGAACAAAGCGGTCTGCTTAGACCGTGACCTATAAGCTTTGGTCCCATTGCCAAATATTATCTGGACAAAGATAATACTTACGGGGTTAGCAAGCATAGATTTAAGGCTACCTTTAAAAATTGTCTTTTCGCCCAATCTCTGCGTTGTGCTCAAAATTTTATCCTCGGAGGTAAGCGAGTTAACGAGACTCCGATATCAAAGATACGCCTGTTGTAAAATTTTTCGTACGCCTTGATCTTGAACGAAAATCCTAATTTTTCAAAGTA
>JACNJZ010000073.1 GCA_014382295.1 Candidatus Desulfobia pelagia
CAAGAGTTCGGTAAACTGTATCCAGAGACAGGGTTGGGAGTTTTTTCTGTAAACGTTTATATAAGGATTCTGCAGATGGATGATCAAGCGCCTTGGCCAGTTCCCGAAATATTTCAAGACGTTGATGAGTAATTTTGAGATTTGCCTTTCTGCAGGCCTTCTCAAAATCTCTCAATTTCCCTTGCACTGATTTACTATCGATCATAAAACCTACACTCAAAGCCAAGAGTTAAGAAAAATTATTATTTACTATTTATTACTGGCGTTGCTATTTGTCAATACAAAAGAAAAAGGGGACAGATTTATTTTTTTGTTTTCCTTTTGGCAATGACACCGCAAGCGAGCAAAAAAGTCAACTTTTCAAAGTTTCCTTAATCTTTATGACTGCCAGTTCTTTCGCCTTGGCCTCAACGTCCACAGTTGCAGTCATCCCTGTCCAGCAAGAGGGAAAATCAGCAGGATCAATGTAATCGGCATGGGGTCTGGTAGCTCTGCCACCCCAGCCATTCCGGGGTGAAGATATGTGGAAATAAGGCTCCCTGCCAAGACTTCTCCAGAGTGAAACCACCCTCTCTGTTACCTCGGACTCGGACAGTCCGTCCGGCAAACAGCGGTGATGGTGAACATCGTATACCATTGGCATCCCAATACTCTCGCACACTGGAAGCAGGTCTTTTGGACTATAAGAGACATCATCATTTTCCAGGGTAAGTCGACTTCTGACTGGATCGGATAAATTTTCTATATTTTTCTGCAGACGATTCAAAGCTGATTCTTTATCACCATACACACCACCTGTATGAATATTGATGACTTCAGCACCAACAAGTTCTGCAAGCATCCCTTGGTATTCAAGTTCTCGTATTGTATTTCGTATTACTTCATCTCGGTATGAAGAAAGCACATTGAATTGATCAGGATGAAAGCTGAGACGAATGTCATGGTCCTGCCTGAAACTTCTTATTTCTTCAAGACCATTTCTTATTATTTCCATATCCGGAAGATCCTCAAGCTGGTAACCCACTTGAGGATGGGTTAGTCTGGGAAAAAGAGGTGACAGAATCCTGAAAGCTCCAATTTCATTTTCAGCAACAAAGTAAAGTGACTTCTGTAAGCTTTTGACGTTGTGCAAACAAATATCGGAAAGAAGCAATAATTGTTCTTCCCTGTGGGATTGCAAAAGTGCTTTTGCGGTAATCTGTCTGAACTTAATAGGCTCCTTGCGAAATATACAACACAGCCCCAAACGAAGTCCTTTATAATCTTTCATGTTTTCATACTCACAAATTGACGCCTGAATTCCCGAATATATGGCATTTCTTCCATGGATATTTTATTTTTTTTAACATACTTCACTTTGTGCATATTTTCTAACCATGTTCAACATTGCTCAATACAACTCACACGTCACAAAGTTGTTGTGGAAGCGTAAATTATTAAAATCTCTTCGAAGCAGAAGCTAGACAGAAAAATAGACAAAAAGCATATTATGAAAAATTTAGAAAGAAACAGCAAAGCTGTCTTTGAATTCACCACTAGGCCGGCAACAATTGCTGCAAAACATAAAGGACGGCAAAGAAACAGAAACAAGTCCATCGTCAACCTCCGAGAAACAAAAAA
This sequence comes from Candidatus Desulfobia pelagia, assembly GCA_014382295.1. Taxonomy (GTDB): domain Bacteria; phylum Desulfobacterota; class Desulfobulbia; order Desulfobulbales; family SURF-16; genus Desulfobia; species Desulfobia pelagia. The sequence continues at coordinate 1,621 of JACNJZ010000073.1, forward strand.
CAGACACCACATTGGAAAGCTCTATCACTCCGTTGGTCTCTGCGGCTGAAACACTCGACGCGCGACAGCTGCGAAACGGCTCACGACGTGCTCTGCTGGAACTCAGCATAGACAAAGCCGTGTACCGGGTGTTCATCCCGGCAATGATTAAGATGGGTGAATTATATCTTGCCGCCAGAATAAACGTTTCCGGTGAGCACTTTATCAGTAGCATGATAGAACAGTCCCTGCACAACTGCATTGATCAGGCCTGCCAGGCAGCATCTATCAAGGCAACGACTTCAGTTCTCTGTGGTTGTTTCCCTGGAGATGAGCATAAAATAGGGCTGCTTTCTGTTGCCTACGGGCTGACCCGTGCAGGCTATGATGTTACTTTTCTCGGTTCCGCCCTGCCCTTGGATTCCCTTAAACTTGCGATTCAACAATTACAACCGACAAGTATCTGGCTGTCTGTAACAAATACTAAAATATATAAAAAATAATGTATTGAATTTGCTGAACTGGTCAGAAGCTGTTCCTGCCAATTTGTCCTTGGTGGCCAGGCCGTTAGGCCCGATGATAAACTTTTACTAGAGGCAGGCTGCAAACTCTGGGTATCTGTTTCCAGCCAACCAGAGGCAATCTGGTCCTTTATCAGGCGAGAAATCATATGAAAAAGTCCCCTTGTACGCATGTGTTTCAAGTGAAAGCCTCAATGAAAGCTGGCGCGTTTCCCCTCTTGCATTCGCAGGTTCGCCATCCAAAGCATGGAAGACCCTGCAGAAAGTACTTCTCGGCATGGATGGAAAGATTGAAAGCGTGGATGTCCCCTTTCTTCATGTTACTTTTCGCAGCCGGCTGTTTGGCTTTGTCGATGATCTTACCTGTCGTCTGGACGAGGGGAAAAAGCTGATCCACATCCGTTCCGCTGCCAGAACAGGCTATTGGGATTTTGGAGTGAACAGGAAAAGGATGGAAGAACTGCAACGGCAATTTTCCTCATCGCCTTTTGAAGAGTGAGCCCTATGGATTAGGAGTACAGTGGCTAAGCTCGATCTTGCGTGATGTTGTTCCGTTAAGCAATGGACGGACGTCGTTCAGGGAAATGAAAATGAAAGGTTAATGTTTTATAGCTTCCTGTTGTTAAAAAAATGTTGAAAGAGAGAGACCTGCAGACTAATAAATAGTGTATGTTCAGGACATATCTTTTCGGCCATTTAATAAATAGAAGATGCCCTGGATTTTTTCAAAAGACACATCAAATCTCAATGCGTGGCAAGGATTTATTATGCAACTTGACATCTTTACCGATCTTACTGTGGACCAGTTTCACAACTACCAAAGCGAACATCATGAAAAGGACTATGTCCTGGTGGATGTCCGCCTGCCTGAAGAGTATGAGGATGAACATATAGCCGGTGCTATTCTCATGCCTTTAGGAGATCTTACTGAAAGGCTCAACGAACTTCCCGATGACCGTGATATCATCTTTTACTGCAACAGCGGCAGGCGATCACGGGTAGCTTCCCTGTTCGTCACCTCGGTGCCGTTTTCTCAAAAAAAGATATATAACGTTCTGGGCGGAATCCTGGGCTACTTTAACCGCACCCTTCCTGATTATCCTGCCCTGGAGGCAGTCGATCTGGACGGCAGCATGGAAAAGCTTTTGCTTTCAGCTATGAACCTGGAACGGGGAACCTCCATCTTCTACAAAGCAGTCCTTGAAAAAACCGGCAATACTCCTTTCCGTGAAACAATAGAAAAAATAGCCAGGGCCGAAGATGCCCACGCCCGTCTTCTTTATAACTACTGGAAAGATACGCAGAAAAAGGCCCCTTCTTTTGAAGAAGTCTACGAGTCGCTCATCGGCGATGTGATTGAAGGTGGGAAACGCCTTGACGAGCAGCTTGTTCTTCTTGAAGACTATCAGAAATCATCACCCCAGGCCCTGCTGGAAATGATCCTAGATGTTGAATATGCCGCCTATGATCTTTATTCAGCCATTGCCGAGAAACTGCGTGGCAACACCATGGAGGAGGCCTTTCTCTCTCTGGCCCAGGCTGAAAAACATCACATGCAATTGGCAGCCAAAGCAATGAGATGATAAGAAATCACTTTTACAGTTGTAGGGAGATATCTGAATTATCATCTCGGTGAATATCCAAGAAAGCTATATTGACTTTTGATTGCCCCCAACTCGTCAAAAAATGAAAAACTCTGGTAGCTATGGATGAGGAAGATTGGCCAGGGACGGGTATAGTTGCTTCATGACTTCAGGAGGCACAGCTGTGTGCCAGTGACCGGTGGTCACAGCAATGAGCCAGAACAGGAAGAATATGCCAAGTACAGCCGCAGGCAAAAGATACAGCGACACCCTTCTACGGCCAGGTACTGACAGGGTGAGGCAATCATCGACCGGACAGGCGGCAGCACATTCACCGCAACCGATACAATCGGCTGAACGAACGGTGGTTTTTCTTGTGATGTGGATAGAGGCAGGGCAGGTTTTCTCACATTTTTTGCAATCAATGCATGTTTGCATATCCCTCTTAATTTTCATCGGACTGGCAAAAGAAAGTATTCCGAGCAAGGCGCCGTATGGACACAGATACCGACACCAGAAATTACGAATAACAAAGGAAATCAACACAAGAAAGATCATTATGCCGGCTGCAAGCCCCGATGGGTTGAGAAAAAAAAGCAGCATTTTGGCATCTGCAACCATATTGTATGAGGATTTTTGAAAGCTCTCTATCTGTTGGAGTGGCATCTTAAGTAAGATAATATAGGCGAAAAAAGCAAGCAGCAGATATTTTATCGACAGCAGTGGATAATCAATCCAGGACGGCGGCATCCAAAGAATCTTTATTTTTTTGGAAAATTTTTCCACCAGATTAGAGGTGAAACCAATCGGACATATCCAGCCACAAAACCCTTTACGGGCAAGCAATCCAATAGTTAATGCTGCCATAAAAATAGTCAGACCGGCTGGGTGAATCGGATCAAACACACCACTCAATACAAAGCGTTTCAATCCCAACAGGGCACTGAGCGGCAGAAAGGCTTCCACCAAGGGTGGCCGGGAAACAAAGGCTTCTGAACGGCCAGTTCCCCAGAGATAGAAGAGATAGAACCGATATCCGCCCCACAGGCAAAAAACAGCAAATCCAGACTGGACAAGTGTCCGCATATACCGGATTTTGTTTTCATGAAGAAAAGGGTATTTATTTTTTTCCGTTTGCATGGTCGTCATAATACCATATCAGGAAAAGCCTTTGCTTTGACCTAAGTCAAAGGATGGCACTGTAAATACCTGGAATAAAAAAGGTGATTTTATTCTGAAATCACCTTTTTTATTATTAGCAAAATTTAATTTCAAATACCTTCTGCCACCACTGATCCAGGTCCTGCAAGAGGCCTGAAGGTCTTTACTGAAGATCCGCAAAACGGACATTTCCAATCATCAGGAAGATCTTTAAAAGCCGTTCCTGGAGGAGTATTCGTCTTAGGTTGCCCTTTATCAGGATCATAAACGTATCCGCAATTACTTACTTGACACTGATACATGTCTTTAGGATCTGCCATTTTAAACCTCCTGTCTGTGGTTAATTACCTATCTCCATGATAAGAATGATAACTGTTATAGTAAACAGTAATGCTGAATGCAAAATGGTCAAGCTAAAATTAATTACTTTCAAATAGATGAGAGAGACAACTACTTACAGATGTGATTAGGGAATAGTCTCGACTCAATGGGTGAAGGGTAAATATGGAACATATTCTCATTTAAGAATCTTGACTGGAGATGAACGTCAAATTACTTAATAACATGCTATTGCTTTTTCAACAGGTCGGCGAGGGCACCAAACGCCTTATGGGTGAGACCGGCATCCTGACCGCTTTCTTCACCACCAATGCCATGCTCGGAATCAATGGTCCGGGAATGGATATTGTCGTGGCAATATATGCACAGTAGTTCCCAATTGCCTCCGTCGGGCGGGTTGTTGTCGTGATTGTGGTCCTTGTGATGGACAGTGAGCTCCTTGAGTTTTTTACCCGCAAACTCCCGACTGCAGATGCCGCAGACCCATGGAAACAGTTTGAGTGCTTGCTCTCGATAGGATTGTTCTCGCCTTGCCTGCTCGCGCAGGGCTTCGTCTATCATTCCTTTTTTATTCCCGATCTTGTTATGCATATTTTTTAACCGACTCGCTGGTTCTTTTTAAAGTTGCCTCAGAGTATACGTAAAAATTTTCTTTAAATCGATTCATCCAAACTCCAAGAATTAACACTCTCCAGATTCAAGATATTTCCAAAGGTCCTGGCTGGTTCTTAATGGCCTTTACTACAATCTCAATCGTATGCTCTATCTGCTCGGTTGTTGTCATGCGACCGACACTAAACCGTAAGGTGCCCTTTGCCCATTCCAATGGCACCTGCATGGCTTTCAAGACATGAGACACATCCACACCGCCAGAATGACATGCTGCCCCTGCTGAAGCTGCGACTTCACCTTTTATTTTTTCAAGTACTTTATTGGCCTCAAGTCCTTTTACTGATACGCTCAAAGTGTTGGGCAATCTTTGTTTTGGATGACCATTCAGTCTGATATCGTCTAATTGAGAAAAAAGTCCTTCGTGTAGAAGATCTCGCAAGTTCTCCATCTTCTTGATGCTATCTAATAAATTTCTTCCAGCTATCTCACAAGCCTGACCAAGCCCAACAATGCCAACAACGTTTTCAGTACCAGCTCTCGCTCTATTTTCTTGCCCAGCACCATGACAAAATTTCCATAAATCTATCGACTGCCTAACATAGAGAACTCCAACTCCTTTGGGGGCATAGAGCTTATGGCCGGCAATCGACAAAAGATCAACACCTAAGGAATTTACATCTGTGGGAACTTTCCCCACAGACTGGGCTGCATCGGTATGCATAATTATTTGGTGTTTCCTGGCTATCTTGCTAAATTCGGAGATGGGCTGAAGTGTACCCACTTCATTGTTGGCATGCATAATAGTGAACAAAATAGTTTCAGGTTTTATTGCTGCTTCCAGGTCAACAGGATCGACTAAACCATATTCGTCCACGGGGAGATAGGTAGTCTCAAAGCCAAATCGTTCTAAATATTTGCATACCTCCAATACTGCTGGATGTTCAACCTGGGAGGAGATAATGTGGTTCCCTTTATCTCTCAAGGAAAAGGCTATACCCTGAATAGCATGATTATTTGATTCTGTACCTCCACTAGTAAATATTATTTCTTCCGGCTGACATTTAAGAAGGTTCGCCACTTGTTTTCTTGCTTTTTCAACCCCTTCTGTGGGCACTATACCGTAGTAGTGGCTACTGGATGGATTACCAAAATGTTCCTTCAGGAAAGGCAACATAGTATTGACAACCTCGGGGTCATGAGGCGTGGTCCCGTTGTAGTCAAGGTAAATTGGCTTTATCATGAAGCATACTCCCTCGTTTAGCATCACAAATCAGAAACATAGTGATAATGATCTCTGGTAATAAAGGCTGGTACAATTACTCTTTGTTTTTCGAAAATCCCCTTAAGGCTTCGTTCAGAAGAAACAAAATAACAATGACATGAGATCAACACATTTCCAAAATCTGTTTACGTTTCCATCTTTATCATGGTTCTTTCTTCCGCACAGAAATGACAACTCCATAGGAACGGATATCTCTATTAAAGATTTCGCCGTTACCCAGGGCGACAACCCGATCCATTTTTTCAGCCATTTTTTCTACACAGAGGAAATGGAACTCCTGACCTGCATCCATATCACTGAGACGTGCCCGCACGTCTTTAAAACCCCATCAGCAATCCTTGCGGTAATCTATGTCTATTTTTGCACGATTTCTCATATTTTTTCGGAGCAATATATTCCCAGAATGTTTGGCTTATATCTGCGCTAAAAACATCGTTTTTTATGTTGAATATTGATATTTTATTACCAATGCGGTTGGTTCCCAATTCTATAATTTACAACTTCTAGCGTCTCACTTATTACTACAAAGGAATCGGGGTCAATATTGTTAACTAACCTCTTTAGCTGACCAATTTCTTTGATAGTAACTACAGCATAAAGTATATGTTCCTCTTTCCGTGTATATCCACCTTCTCCTTTTATAATAGTAACCCCACGTCTTATGTCTTTTAGTATTTCTTGTGATATTTTTTCCCATTGTGAGGAAATGATAAACACTGATTTCCTCTGACTAAGGCCAGTAACAACGAGGTTAATTACTTTTGAACTGACAAAAATAATAATCATAGTGTATAGCACTGCTTCAATTGAATAATACAGTGATATTAATAGTAAAACACTGCCATTAACTGCTAAAATTGTATTGCCAATATTTATAGAAAATCTCTTCAGTAGTATGACAGATAAAATATCAGTACCACCTTGAGACCCGGATGACCTTAAGCAAAGTCCTGCACCTGCACCCAAAATTACTCCCGCCAAAAGGGCGTTAAGCATCTTATCTTCAACATTAAAGTTGAAATGAATAAATACTAAAAAAAACGTTAAAGAGAGAGTTCCAAAAACGCTAAAAAAAAAGAATCGACGCCCAATAGTCATCCAAGCTAGAGCAAAAAGAGGCAGGTTAATAACTAAATAAATAAATCCAATGTTAATTGAAGGGATAAATTTTTGAATTATCAAAGAGATACCAGTGATTCCTCCAGTAACAAAATTATGCGGAATCAAAATCCCGTTTATAGCTGTTGCGCAAAAGATGCTTCCAATGACAAGTAAAAGAACATCCAGCAGCACCTGTTTGGGGGATATAATTATCGCCTGTGGTTGTTTTTTTGTATGCACCATAGTTTTCACCAAATTATATGTCTTATTTGTTGGACGTTTGTGATGAGTAGATCTGAAGTAATTTTACACCGAATTTAATTATTAAACCGCATCATAATTTGCTCTAAAATGAGTAAAATATAACGACTTTCAGTAGCGGAAAGCGGTGGCCCGGTTTGACAATAAAAAAAAGCACCTGCAAAGAAAACTGAAAATCTCTGCAGATGCTTAATATTACTGGCGCCTGGAGCGGGAACCACACAATCACCACAAAAAACTACAATATCAATGAGATATCTAATCTCTAAAAACGTGGCAAGCAGGGCATACCCTCTTTCATAACCGCTTTTCGCAAATGTAAGACTCATTTGGCCACCCTGCCCCTCATCAAATTGATTCATTTCAATAAAATTGAAAATTTAAAATATTATATCAAGTAATAATGCAAGATGGACTATGATTCGTTAGGTATTAACAAGCTGGCCACAATTAAGGCAGGTTGATATATGGTGAATGAACACAAAGTTACGAGTTTGTCTTTTTTTTGCACCGTTCTGCAAATTCAACCTTTAAGCGTCAAGGTTTTAGAGTGTTAGGCCTTCTTAAATAAGCCCACATACTCATTGAAGATAAATAGTCTATTCCGTTTATGACCTGTCATTTCCCTGAGAATGCCAAGTTCTTCAAAATCAGTAACAAGAGAACTTGCTGTATTGGTTTGAACATTTAATAAGTTTCGAACCCGTTTAATATTGATCACCGGATTTTGATACAAGGTTCGCATAAGTAGTTGAGCATTGTGTTGTCGTCTGACATGAAACAACGGCATAACCTCTCTTTCAAGACGTTCCTTCAACGCCAATATTGCCCTGAATACTTCGATGGATCGTTGTGCTGTGTCCTGAACTCCAAAGAGGAAAAAGCGAAGCCAGCTTGATAGGTTATTCGTTGTTCGGGCAGCTGTGAGATAGTCATAATAATCTCCTTTGTTTCTTTCAAAGAAATCGGAAAGATACAAAGCTGGTTTTTGGAGCAAACCGAAACTTGCGAAGTATAGGGCAATGAGTAAACGCCCCAATCGACCGTTGCCATCAAGAAATGGATGAATGGTTTCAAACTGGTAATGAATGAGGCCGATTTTAATCAGATGTGAAACATGAACTTCTTCATTGTGAATGAACTTTTCTAGGTCACTCATGAGTTCCGATACATGCTCATGATGCGGTGGTATGTATGTAGCATGTTTCAAGCTGACACCGATCCAGTTCTGGCTGGTCCTAAACTCTCCGGGCAACTTGTGTCTTCCGCGAACTCCTTGCAGGAGAATTTTATGAGTTTCCTTTAGTAACCGGTTGGACAGCGGGATAGTTTTCAGGCGACTGATAGAGTATTTAATAGCCTGAATATAATTTTGTACTTCCTGCCAATCGTCTCGTTTTTCAGGATCAACATCCTGTTCATCGACGAGGGCTTCTTCCATATTGGTGCGGGTGCCCTCAATACGACTTGATGTCGTGGCTTCCTTGGCTATATGCATCCGAATAAAGAAGTCCACATCTGGCACCAGTTGTGAAAAGGCGTTTAGTTCACCGAGAAGTCGGTTGGCATCATCGAGCAGAATGAGAAGCTCTGGGGCATCCACTTGCCATTCATGATTAATCTTTTCAGGCACAAAGCTTTTGTATTGGTATTGCTGCTCAAATTTTCCGGCCTGAAATTCAGAGATTTTCAAATCTTCACCTATTTTCATGAAATTGCAGAATTTGGCTTAACTTGACACAGAAGACTGCTTATGTCAAATTGCAATATTCAAAATGACATAGTCGAGGTCTTATGTCAAATCCAATAGCGTATTTTCCATTGTGGAATTGTAACGGCATAATCGTACTGAATCACCTACCACGCCCAAAGGACGTGGTTTTATTTGTAAGCCCCATTAGCAGCTGTCAATCCCTAAATCAACATCGCAGGCACCGATATTATGTTGGAACTCATGGCTCGAGGCGGGATGCGAATCGGTGAAGTTTTAGAACTCAAGCCCTGTGACATTCAGGAAAGATCACTGACCATCCAGAATCCCAAAAGTGGTCGAGTTGGAGAGACGGTTTATGTTCCACGAAAAATAATGGTAAGGTTAAACGACTATGTGAAAGGACATGATATCGATGTTAATGATCGAATTTTCCCGATCTCTTATGTTGCTGCCTGGTCGATGGTGAAAAAAGCAGGTAAACTCGTAGACATTGAATTACGCCCGCATGATCTCAGGCGACACGCAGCCACCTATGCTTCAAGGTCTGGAACCCCTATCGAAATCAGCAAGGTTATTTTACGGCATGCTGATCTTTCTACAACTCAGCGTTATCTCGGCAAGGTGAATGATACCGAAGCGATCCGATGGATCGAGACACTTTATGGATAACTCTATCCAAAGGGCGGGGACTATTCCCCGTCCAAATGGCAAAAGTATGAAGTAAGTTTAATCTGAATATAGTTTGATAAATTCGGATATTCGATTTGGCAATCTTTCCATTTTCGTGTTTGGGGTCAAACAGCTTCTTTGAGCTTCTCCGCAATCCAAACTTTAACAAGGGCTTGCCTAGTTATCCCTAGTCTTTTGGATTGCTTATCGAGTTTTTCTACTACCCATGTAGGAAAGTCTATATTGACTCGTTTAGGTTCTTGATTGATCCGCCGTGCTTTTGGAAAGTCAAGATCGTTCGTCATGTCCTCGCCAGATTCAAATTTCTTGTCAAATTCTTTAGCTTTCATAATATTGAACCTCCTTTTCCCTAGAGCGACGGGCAGAAATAATTCTTATGGAGTCATTTCTGTATGTAATAACAGCAGACCAGTGTTTTTCTTCAATTTTTCCAATTACGAGACAGCGGACTTCGTCCTCTACTGTTTTAGCCGGGATTTCTAGCAAATCCCAATCATCCCAAAGAGCTTGAATCTCGTAAAAATTTATTCCGTGTTTTTGCTTATTAGCCACGCTCTTTTTTTCGTCAAATTCAAATTCCATACTAATAAATATATACTTTTTATAATCAAATGCAATAATAAATATACCTTTTTGACGACTGGCATTCTACTTCATTTCTAACACGATATCGTTCATCACGGGGATGATAAGCGTAAACCAGCTAACAACATCTTATTAGATCAG
>JACNJZ010000042.1 GCA_014382295.1 Candidatus Desulfobia pelagia
AGTTTCCTGTTCCTGCCCTACCCGAAAATCATCAACAGACAGGGAATCGTCAAAGCGGAAGCGACAGTTTCAACTGTTATGATACCCGACATTAACTCTTTATTGCCGCCAAGCTGACTGGCAAGGATATATGAAGATGCTGATCCGGGTAGGGCTGTAAAAAGAACAGCACAGGCCAGCACCAGTTCAGCCACCCCGAGATAAAGACATGCCAGCGCAGTAAAGACTGGAAAAACAACAAGCTTGAGTGCGCTGGGAAGAAGCAGCTGACTCCCGACATTTTGCCTGCTGATCATTCCAAGACTTGCCCCCACAGAAAGAAGACCAAGAGGAAGGGCGGCACGGGCAAATATCGACAATATGTCAAAACTGCCATAGGGCAGACCTGTACCTGTTTTGTTGAGAAACACACCAATACCACAGGCAATAATAAGCGGATTTTTTATTACTATCCACAGCGCCTCCCCAAAACTGCTTTTTCCCTCCTGCCGGTAATATGTCAGAACAAGAACACTCAACAGGTTCACCAGAGGAATAAGAACGGCCAAAGCAACAGTAATTACCGCCATTCCTGCGTCACCATACAGAGCACTGCAGGCTGCAAGCCCGATATACGTATTGGGGCGGATACTTCCCTGGAATACGGATGTGAAAGATGGTCCGTCAATCGCCAGGTATCTGCGGGAAAAAAGCAGAATTGCCGCTATAAAAAAAGTGACGATTGCGATCGGCCAGAATATCTTTCCAACCGGAAGATCCCCGATGTCGACACCGGCAAGGATGGTTACAAGCAACGCCGGGAATAAGACAAAATAGGTAAGCCTTTCGGCGAGAGGCCAAAAAGTATCACCTGGAAAATGTATCCGGCGAAAAATTGCACCAATAACAATAAGGCTGAATACCGGAAAGACTGCTTCAAGGATTATCAACATAGAGACTGCACAAACCCGTCATCAAAAGCTGCCGTTCCCATTAAGCTGTTACTCTTCCACATATCCGGTTCCCAGGCATGCGGGACATTTCTGCTCCGGAGTACACTGGCAGTCTTCCCATTCATCGTCGGACTGCGTTCCACGCCACTCAGAACTGCATTCACATACACCGGCAAGAACCTTTTTCCCCTGACATGTCGGACATACTTTCTTTGTTTTTTCCTGTGTCATGACTTCTCCTCCTTAATATTAAGGATAATTTATAAATCAGGACAAACTCCCTGAAAAATATCATAACCTTCATTTGAACCGAAGGCATGCTAAAAATATAGTAACTATTCAGCGAAAAAGCTTATAATTTCTAAAACCACTGAACCGTAACAGTTCAGAAGTGCTCCAGCTACGCACAAGCAGGCCGCCGAACCATATAACCATATGTAAGAAGGCCTGATCATGTGTAGGTAAGCGAGCCCTCGAGACTCCGGATGGGGTGCTGCTGAACTGCGAGAAAGAGGAAAAAGTCGACATGAGTCCCATGCCCTTTATTTTTTTACTTGCGCAAAAAGAAACCACCGGGTATGTATATCGGATTAAGATTATTAAGCAGAAGCATATTAATTCACGTTTTCCTGCCACGTTGTTTTTTCTCGCATCGTTCGCCATCGTAGACGTTTTTTGCTGCTCGCTTTAAAAGCGAATACAGCATGGAATTATATGTTGGCAATACTACCCCACACCACGACCAATCATCACACAAAGCAAAACCGGTGTTTTTGCTAAGGTGGAATACAGGGCAAAAGGAAGCACGTTCCCCGCTTTGAACAGCGAGGAACTCCTGGGCGACCAGAGGCTATCCAATCCCAGATTCCCCAAAGAAGGCAAGAGCACTCATCTGAGTAAATTCGTAACAATCTATTCCATCAGACGTTTTCTCCGCTATTAAAGAATTAACCAATCCACTTATTTGCACATAAGCAGCAATTGATGCTGCACTAGAGAGCACGGGCCGAAAAAAAATTCATAGCCCCGCGCTTGTTTATAATACAAAAGGAGTTTTAATGAGTTTCACAGCATTTCAGTTTCACCCCCAGATCCAGAAAGCCCTCGATAATTGCGGATACGCATCAGCTACCCCTATCCAGGAGCAGGCCATCCCCCCGGTTCTTGCCGGGCGTGACATTCTGGGCCTTGCCCAGACCGGCACGGGAAAAACAGCAGCCTTCATTCTTCCCATCCTGCAGCGTCTCTACGCAGGACCCAAAGGCAAAATTCGGGCGCTGATCATTGCCCCCACCAGGGAGCTTGCAGAACAGACCCACACATATATAGGCAAAATGGCCAAGTACACACACCTGCGCAGCATTGTTGTGTATGGAGGAGTGAGTAAACAGGGACAGATCCATAACATCCGACGGGGCGCAGATATTGTCGTCGCCTGCCCTGGCCGCCTTCTTGACCTGGTAAACGACAAAGCAATCTCTCTTTCGGCTGTGGAAGTGCTGATTTTAGATGAAGCCGATCACATGTTCGACCATGGCTTTCTTCCGGATATCCGCCGGATTTTGAAAAATGTGCCACAGAAACGACAGACCCTTGTTTTTTCTGCCACAATGCCCAAAGAGATCCGTTCTCTGGCTGAAGACATCCTGACCAAACCTGCCACTGTGCAGATCGATCATACCAAGCCAACCGCATCCATATCCCACGCATTTTATCAGGTTGAGCAAAAAGACAAAGCTGCCTTGCTTAGAAAAATCCTGCAGGAAAAAGAGATATCTACAGCTCTCGTTTTCACCAGAACAAAGCACAAGGCAAAGAACCTGGGCATGCAGCTGCAAAAAGCCGGTTACAGGGCCACTTCAATTCAGGGCAACCTTTCCCAGCAGAAACGACAGCAGGCGCTCGAGGGCTTTAAAAACGGCACATATAACATCCTGGTCGCTACAGATATTGCCGCCCGCGGCATTGACGTGTCCGGAATTTCCCATGTGATCAACTTCGACATGCCTTCTACAGCGGAAACCTATACTCACCGGACCGGCCGCACCGGTCGCGCCAGCTGCACCGGCGAAGCATTTACCTTTGCCGCCTCCGATGACTACAAGATGATCAAAGCTCTCGAAAAGTCTCTCGGCAAAAATCTGGTGTACGAAAAAAATTCAGGCTTCAAGAGCGCTCCCCAGCTTTCCGGGAACACTACAGAAAAACAAAAACCAGCTCCCAGGGCCAGAAAAAAACAGAGCCCCGCCAAGGGAAAAAGAAAAGCCCAACACAAGCGCGCCGTGGCCTGCGACTTCGGTCTTTCAGCTGTAGCATAAATTATATTATTTAAAAATCGGCCCCAAAGAATTCAAGAATAAAAGCATCAACCAAGGACAAAGTTTTGGCAAGAACAAACTATTCATATGAAAAGCGCCAGAAAGAACTGGCCAAGAAAAAGAAAAAAGAAGAAAAAAAGCAGCGCAAGCTAGAGAAACAAAACAGCTCTGCCGAAGAAAAGGAAAATCCTTCTCTTCAGGAAGATGAACTGCTTTAAGCTCTGCTTCGATTAACACACAAAACACATACGCCACACAGAGTCTCTGTGTGGCTTTTTATAGTATGAGGACACTACCATGATAAACGCATCCAATATTGCTCTCGCCTATGGCAAGAGGATCATTTTCCAGGACGTCAACATAAAATTCACCCCTGGCAACTGCTACGGACTGATCGGCGCCAACGGCGCCGGCAAATCCACCTTTCTTAAAATCCTGGCAGGCAAACTTGAACCAGACAAGGGCGATATTTCCAAGGGACCCAAACAGCGCATAGCCATGCTCAGCCAGGACCAGTTCGCCTTTGATGATCACACCGTTTTCAATTCCGTTATCATGGGTCACAAAAAGCTCTACAAAGTGATGGCCGAACGTGAAGCCCTCTATGCCAAAGCTGATTTTACCGAGGAAGATGGCATCCGCTCAGGCGAGCTGGAAGATATATTCGGTGAAATGAACGGCTATGATGCAGAATCAGAAGCCGCGACATTATTAAACGGTCTCGGCATCCCGGAAGATATGCGCCAGAAGAAAATGAAAGATCTTGACGGCAGCGACAAGGTCCGTGTCCTGTTGGCCCAGGCCCTGTTCGGCAACCCGGACATCCTGCTTCTGGACGAGCCAACCAACCAGCTGGACCTGAAGACCATCAACTGGCTGGAGGATTTCCTTTCCCGCTTCCAGAACACTGTAATCATTGTCTCCCATGACCGTCATTTCCTGAACCAGGTATGCACGCATATGGCAGATATCGATTATGGCAAAATTCAAGTCTATGTCGGCAACTATGACTTCTGGTATGAGGCCAGCCAGCTCCGTTTCCGCCAAAAAGAGACCGAGAGCAAAAAGGTCAAAGCCAAAGCAGAAGAACTCAAAGAATTTATCCAGCGTTTCAGTTCCAATGCTTCAAAGGCCAAGCAGGCCACCTCAAGAAAAAAGCTGCTTGATAAGCTTACCCTTGAAGACATGCCAATTTCCTCACGAAAATACCCATACATCGTCTTCAACGCGGAACGCCCCTGTGGCGACGTTATTCTGGAGATCAATGGTCTTTCCAAAGAGATCGAAGGGGTCTCCATGTTTAAAGATCTCACCCTCACTGTCAACAAAGGCGACAAGATCGCCTTTATTGGGGCAAACAGCCTTGCAAAAACCACCCTTTTTCAGATTTTAGCCGGAGAGCTTGAGCCCGACGCAGGCAGCTTCCGCTGGGGAGTGACCATTAACAACTCTTATTTCCCGAAAGAGAATAATGCATATTTCAGCAATGATGACCTTGACCTTGTCGGCTGGTTGCGCCAATACGCCTCTCCCAAGGAGCATGAGAGTTTTTTCCGGGGATTCCTGGGCAAAATGCTTTTTTCCGGAGAAGAGGCGATGAAAAAAACCTCTGTTCTCTCCGGTGGTGAAAGAGTGCGCTGCATGCTTTCCAAAATGATGCTGTCCGGAGCCAACGCTCTCATTCTCGACGAGCCCACCAACCATCTTGACCTTGAATCAATCACCGCTCTGAATAACGGCCTGATAGCTTTTCCGGAAGTGGTGTTCTTTGCCTCCCATGATCATCAATTTGTGACAACCGTGGCAAACAGAATTGTCGAGATCACTCCGGAAGGCATCATCGACGTAATGATGGATTTTGACAAATACATGGCAATGAAGGAAGAGGACATGAACGGTGAAAACAACTACCTGGACAATAAAGCAGCGTAGAGAATAATCAAGAAATACACCACGAAGTCTACGCTTATCTCGTGATCTTCGTGGTAAAAAATACCTTTCGACATAAAAGCGACTCCACTGCAACCAGGCCTCTCTCTTAGGTGAACATATTTTGCCGCAAAAACAATCTAAACCCAAGCGTCCATATCCGCCAAAGCAGTCTACAAAAGGCGGTTCTCCACCAAAAGACCGGCGGCCTTCAAAAGCCCAGAAAACAGCCAGAAAAAGCGCATCAAGCTTCGGGAGACCTGCAGTTGCAAGCTTTGCAGACCTGCTGAGGCCGCTTATCGTCAAACCAGACAGTCCTCAGGCCAAGGCCAACCTGCAAAGTTCGCCCCTTGCCCATCTCGATTACCAGGAAGAACTCAGGATAAAAAACAAAGCCCTTTCCCTGTTCTGGAAACATTTCCAGCTGCCGGGCCAGCCCGAGCCAACCATTGCATCACCTAAACCACGCGGCTACCGAACCACCTCGAAACGTAAAACAACCCTGCAGGATGACAGCCTCTATCTCATGTTTAACGACCGGGCGCTTCGAGCCCAGGAAAAGTGCTTTGTAGAATCCCCGCTGGAGCCACAGGAACATGGCCGGATCTTTGAATTCCTACAGAAAAAAATAAGCGAAACGGCGTTTAAGCTGGTAGCCGGCCATCTCAACTATTTAATCATCCGCGGCAGTTACAAAGAACACGCCGTGATCTTTAACGTCGACACCCTCAATGGCCCCTTGGTCCGCAAGCTGAAGATTCTTGCCGAACATCTGCAGAAATTATCCCCAAAAGTTACTGCAGCCTACATCTACCCTGATCCCAGCTGTTCAGAATACTACTTAGAGGAGCGTCAGCCCTCAGACCTCCTGCAGTTCAAGAAACTCTTCGGCAAAGAAGACCTTATGGTCTCTCACCATACATGCCGCTACGTTTATCACCCAACTTCATTTTCCCAGGTGAATGAATCCATGGTGCCGAAGATGCTTGAAACAGCAGAAGAGATGCTTGCGCCTCAAGCTGACGGCTATCTCCTGGATCTTTACTGCGGATACGGACTGTTCAGCCATTTCCTTGCCCCGAACTACAAGCAGGTACTGGGCATTGACGCCGTGGGCCCATCAATCCGGGCGGCAATTTCAAATAAAAAATTCAACCCTTCATCCAAAAATGCACGCTTTCTTGCCCGTCGAATCACGGCAAGAAGCATTGAAGAGATACCGTTCCCAATGGAACAGGTCGGAGAATCGATTCTCCTCGACCCGCCCCGGCAAGGCCCCCAGGAATCCGTCATTTCCGCCCTGGGCCGCAGAGATCCAGACAAGGTTCTCCATATCCATTGCAGTGTTGATCAGATTCCTTCTTCCATCAAACAGTGGAAGCAATGCGGCTATCGTGTATCACGCATTGTCCCCCTTGACATGTTCCCCGGCTCTGCAAATCTTGAAGTGCTGATTCTGTTTACTGCAGGACGGCCCCGGAAGGAAGTGGGCAGCAGATAAAAGGCAGGTGGCATGAAAAGACCCCTGGATGCGATACAACAATTCAGGGGTCTTTTGAAAGAACTACATCTTGCATGCAAGGTAAATCCTCACGAACTATTCCCCGAGCCAAATATACCCTATTTTTTTATCCTGGCCGTCTAATTCGTGATCAAAAAATTGGGCGCCAAAAATATTACCTTTAACATGGCGAACTCTTACTTTTCTCTCTACTATTGTTTTCTTCTTGTCTTCCAGTGAGAATGAAACAATCAACTCATCGTGTTTTTTCGAGTCGAAATCTTCAAAAAATTTCGCAGTAATCCCACCCGGAGAAAGATTTATAATCTGGCACTTCTTTTCGTAAGCCTTATGCTCTGAGAGCTTGCGATACGTCCCTTTCAAACAGACCTCTTTTCTCTCATCCAGCCGAAAATTAAAAGTAACCTTGAACTGCTCTCCACATGAACATTTCACTTTTATTGCGTGATTGACATCCTTAAACTGTATTACAGAGATACGCTTCCTGACATTACAGGCGGGACACTCAATAACTGCCATATTATCATCTGAGACAATAACAACTTGGGGGTTTGACATGTATCAACTCCATAATAAATGGTCATACAACAAAACAAGGCGCAAATCCATACAGAGGGTACGCCGAAGCAGATAAGACTTTTTACGCCGCCATCAAAATTTCTTCATCCTCTCACCGACAATGGTGGCCTTGTCACAATGGGAACCTTCCTTGGGATTACAGTCAAGGAGTATGGTCATCACTTTATCGGCGGTCCGTAAGCAGTCATTGTCTTCCAGTCGCGCCAGCAGGTCGGACATTATTTTGCTGAATTCCACGCATTTTGAGTAATCGGAAACAGCTCGTTGATGCAGGGCACACGCCTTTTCTAAATCTTTCCTGATATCGTCTGTTATCTTTTCTGCCATAAAATAAAATCCTGTATGGATTGCACTTCTACCCCAAAGGGCTTCGCTCTTTTTAAAAAATGAACTGATTGCAAAAGTAGTGTATTTTTATACAAAAATCCAGCGCCGAAGCCTAAACAAATATTAATCAGGATAAAGATGAATCACCATTATAAAATCATTGCTCAGGAACTGCACCTCCGTGATCAACAGGTATCTGCCGTTGCCGCTCTGCTCGCAGAGGGAGCAACAGTGCCCTTTATTGCCCGATACCGGAAAGAAGCAACCGGCACCCTTGAAGATACAATAATCACTGCTGTGCGGGACAGGATTGAAAAACTTGCCGAACTCGACAAACGAAGGCAGGCAATCCTTGTCTCCCTTACAGAGCGCGAATTACTCACAGAAATACTCAATAAAAAAATAGGTATGGCACAGGACCTCACAACACTGGAGGACATCTACCTGCCATACCGCCAGAAACGCCGAACCCGTGCTGCAATTGCCAGAGAAAAAGGCCTTGAGCCGCTGGCCAGGGAGATCTTCGCCCAGGATGGCAGAAATATTAAAGCGGCAGCCTTTATTGACCCCCGAAAAGGATGCGAAAGCGAAGAGGATGCCTTGGCCGGCAGCCGGGACATTATCGCCGAATGGGTCAATGAAAATACCGAAGTACGAACAGCCCTGCGACATATTTTCACCAGCGAAAGTACCATTCAATCAAAACTGATCAAAAAGAATGAGGAGATCGGTGCTAACTTTAAGGATTACTTTGACTGGCAGGAACCGACAGCCAAAGTACCCAGTCACCGGCTGTTGGCAATGCTGCGCGGAGAGCGTGAAAAGATTCTCAGCCTGGCAATGCGCCCCCCTGAGGAAAAAGGGATTGTATTTTTACTGAAAAAATTTATCAAACAAAACGATTTTGCCGGCAAGCAGGTAACACTGGCAGTGGAAGACAGCTATAAACGACTTCTGGTGCCATCCCTTGAAAATGAACTGCGCAACACTCTTAAATCACAGGCGGACGCTGAAGCGATAACAGTATTTTCCGAGAACCTCCGCGAACTCCTGCTTGCCTCGCCACTGGGCCAGAAACGATTAATGGCCCTTGACCCGGGTTTCCGAACCGGGGCCAAACTGGTCTGCCTCGACGGACAGGGAAAACTCCTGCACAATGCAACCATTTACCCGACCCATGGCGGTGAAAAACTGCGTCAGGCCGGAGACACATTGCGCCAGCTCTGTGAAAAGTACACATTGGAAGCCATTGCCATTG
The DNA here is from genome assembly GCA_014382295.1 of Candidatus Desulfobia pelagia. GTDB lineage: Bacteria > Desulfobacterota > Desulfobulbia > Desulfobulbales > SURF-16 > Desulfobia > Desulfobia pelagia. Next base: position 8,866 of record JACNJZ010000042.1, read on the forward strand.
GCAACGGCACAGCCGGCCGTGAAACAGAGACCTTTGTTCGCGGCCTGAACCTTCCAAAAGATATCATCATTACCATGGTGAATGAAAGCGGCGCTTCTATCTATTCGGCTTCTGATGCGGCCCGGGAAGAATTTCCGGACCAGGATATAACCGTTCGCGGTGCCATATCCATCGGACGACGCCTGCAGGACCCGCTGGCGGAACTGGTAAAAATAGACCCCAAATCCATAGGGGTGGGTCAGTATCAGCATGATGTTGACCAGTCTGAACTGAAAAAGAGTCTGGAAGACGTCGTTGTCAGTTGCGTCAACAGTATTGGCGTCGAAGTCAATACGGCAAGCGTCCAGCTTCTCACCTTTGTTTCCGGTCTTGGCCCGACGCTTGCTAAAAACATTGTCCAGTACCGGCAGGAAAACGGACCTTTTACCCAGCGGCAACAACTCAAAAAAGTGCCCCGCCTGGGGCCGAAAGCCTATGAACAATGTGCCGGATTTCTTCGGGTCAGAGGTTCAAAAAATCCCCTTGACTCAAGCGGCGTCCACCCGGAGCGCTATGATCTTGTCGAACAGATGGCAAGGGATCTCGACTGCTCCGTTTCAGAACTAATTGGCAATGAAACTGCCAGGGCAGAAATCAACCTGAAAAGCTATCTCTCCGATTCAGTTGGCCTGCCGACCTTAAACGACATCATGGCAGAACTTGCCAAACCGGGACGCGATCCAAGGGAAGCATTTACAGTCTTCCAGTTCACCGAAGGCGTTAATACCGTTGAAGACCTTTACCCGGAGATGCAGATCCCCGGAATTGTCACCAATGTAACCCGTTTCGGTGCGTTTGTTGACATCGGCGTTCACCAGGATGGCCTTATACACATCAGTCAGCTTGCAGACCGCTTTGTAAAAGACCCTGCCCAAATCGTTAAAGTCGGTCAACAGCTGATGGTCCGCGTTCTGGAAATTGATATCCCCAGAAAACGAATAGCTCTTTCCTTAAAAAAGAAGTAGGGCACTTGCAAATCCGGACACTTCTTAATGAGCTCAAGACGTTACCCACGATTACCCTTTTTCGAAACACCTCGGGTCGACTTTAAAGCGGAACCCTTCCGTACTGATGCAGAGCCACTGTTACGCCTCTGCTTTCCCTGACCCCTCGAAGCTCCTTTCAGATTTTTCACGTCTTGTGATTTGCCACCCCTGCGCGGCTTGCTGCTATCGCTTTTTTGCTCATCACCCGTTTCCAGACCCTCTCGATGTTTCTGTTTTGTTTTTTTCGGTTTCTTTGGACCAACTCTGACTTGACGGGTCAGGGGAACACTATGGGTCGGAATAAAACCGGTCTCAACCTCGCGCACCAGGGTCTGACGAATCAAGGTCTCAATAGCGGAAAGCAGCTTAACCTCATCGGCACTGACCAGAGAAATCCCCTCCCCCTCAGAACCGGCACGACCGGTACGACCAATGCGATGAATATAATCCCCGGGCACTTTGGGCAGATCAAAATTAATCACATGGGGCAGCTCATTGATATCGATACCACGTGCAGCGACATCAGTGGCAACCAGAACACGGACTTTGCTTGCTTTAAAATCAGCAAGGACTCGGGTCCGTTCTCCCTGACTTTTATCACCATGGATCGCCGCTGCAATAATGCCGCCCTGCCCCAGTTGCTGCACAAGGCGGTTGGCTCCGTTCCTGGTACGGGTAAAAACCAGCACTTGCCCCCAGCCTTTGTTTCGCAGCAGATGGCTGAGAAGAGCCGGCTTCTTGGCTTTATCCACCTCATAGACCCACTGTTTTACACTTTTTACCGCAGAGTTTCGAGGGCCGACCTCAATCTGAACCGGTTTTTTAAGCAGACCATCAGCAAGCTTGCGAATATCACTGGAAAAAGTGGCTGAAAACAGAAGGTTCTGCCGTTTTTTCGGCAGCAGGGCAAGGATCTTGCGGATATCTCCTATGAACCCCATGTCCAGCATCCGATCTGCCTCATCGAGCACCAGGGTCTCTACCTGCGAAAACTTCACTGCATTCTGGCCGAAAAGATCCAGTAACCGCCCTGGAGTCGCCACCAGCACATCGACCCCGCCGCGGAGCTTCATCATTTGCGGATTGATCTTCACTCCGCCATATACAACACCCGACTTCAACGAAAGATACTTTCCATAAGCAGCAACGCTCTCGGCAACCTGCACCGCCAACTCACGGGTCGGTGTCAGCACCAGAGCCCGGATATGATTTGCCTTCACCTTGGATCCACCGGCAAGACGCTGCAGCAGAGGCAAAGTAAAGCCGGCAGTTTTACCGGTACCGGTCTGGGCAGCAGCCATGACATCCTTACCGGAAAGAACAGCGGGGATCGCCTTGACCTGGATTGGCGTAGGCGTGGAATAGCCCTTCTCATCGATAGCACGCAGAATAAACTCGGAAAGCCCTAAAGAAGAAAATAACATAGGTCCGTTTTTAGATAAGAGGTTGTT
>JACNJZ010000049.1 GCA_014382295.1 Candidatus Desulfobia pelagia
GTTTTTCCTGCAGGGAATAGAAACACTTTTTTTAAGAATGGAACGTCATTGTTCCAATGCAATGGCTGTGGCAAAGCATTTATCAAAACATGAAGCAGTAGAATGGGTCAGATATCCAGGACTTCCCGGTCAGGAGAATGAAGTAGCCAGAAAGTATCTTGCACATGGCTTTGGTGGAATGGTTCTTTTCAGTGTCAAGGGGGGCAGAGATGCGGGGCAGAAGTTCATCGAGAAATTAAAACTGTTTTCCCATCTGGCCAACGTTGGTGATGCGAAATCACTGGCCATTCATCCGGCCAGTACGACGCACTCCCAGCTTAATAACGATCAGCTCGAAGCGGGTGGTTTGTCAGAATCCATGGTGCGGTTGTCAATCGGGATAGAAAATATCGATGATATTCTTGCCGATATTGATCAGGCGTTAAGCTGAAAAACAACAACCGGCGTATAATATATGTTTTAAATCTCTTCTAATATAACGAAAGTGGATAAGAGCGGAAGAAAATATTTTACCTTTGCAGAGCCACCCGGGCAGATCATTCTGGAAAACGGTTCACTTCTGGGGCCTGTCACGATTGCGTATGAGACTTATGGGCAATTGGCAGCGGACAAGAGTAACGTTATTCTGATTGAGCATGCCTTTTCAGGGGACTCTCATGTTGCCTGTCACGCTGAGGACGAGGATGAGGCTTCCAGGCCTGGCTGGTGGGATAATATGGTCGGGCCTGAAAAAGGAATAGATACCAATATATACTTTGTTGTCTGCGCCAATATTCTTGGCGGCTGCATGGGAACTACAGGGCCAACATCACTCAATCCTGCCACTGGCAAGCCCTATGGCCTTGATTTTCCCGTTGTTACTATTGCTGATATGGTTCACGTCCAGAAAAAGCTTTTGGATTTTCTCGGAATCAAGCAGGTCTTAAGCGTTATTGGGGGATCAGTTGGCGGCATGCAGGTTCTTCAGTGGTGTGTCAGTTATCCGGAAATGGTTCGTTCCGCTGTCCCACTTGCGACGACTATGCGTCATTCGGCCCTGGCTATTGCATTTAATGAGGTGGCCCGACAGGCTATAATGGCCGATCCTCACTGGAATGGCGGAGACTATTATGGGAAAGCCATGCCGGAGATGGGATTGGCTGTGGCCAGAATGATTGCCCATATCACCTATCTTTCTGATGAGTCAATGCGGCGTAAATTCGGCCGCAATCTCCAGGATAAGAGTGATTTTTCCTTTAATTTTGACGTTGATTTTCAGGTGGAAAGCTATCTTCGTTACCAGGGAAGTAAATTTGTTCGTCGTTTTGACGCGAATTCATTTCTCTATATTACCAAGGCTGCAGATTATTTTGATCTCGAAGCTTCTGATGGCACTTCAATAAACACCCTTAATGACTCGCAAACACGATTTCTGGTTGTGTCTTTTACTTCGGATTGGCTTTATCCAACTTACCAGTCAAAAGAACTTGTCAAGGCTTTAAAAAAGAATGGACTGGATGTCAGTTTTTGTGAAATAGAGGCAGACTGCGGTCATGATGCCTTTCTTCTTCCAAACTGCCGTCTCGATTCTTTGATTGCCGGATTTCTTAAAGGAGTTGCAGAGAATGACTGATCAGTCGTCTATGCGTTTTGATCTCCAGATTATATCTTCCTGGATCCAGGAAGACAGCACAGTTCTTGATCTGGGTTGTGGCAAGGGTGACTTGCTGGATTTTCTTCGTACTCATAAAAAAATACGAGGAGTCGGCATTGAACAGGATGAGGAGAAAGTTGCATGCGCCATTTCCCGCGGTCTCACGGTTTTGCAGGGAGATTTGAGCATGGAAGTGGTTGATTATCCTGATAACAGGTTTGACTATATTGTACTCAGTCAGACTTTACAGCAGGTGTATGAGCCTGCTGAATTGCTCAAGGAGCTTGTGAGGATTGGACGGCGAGTTATAGTCAGTTTCCCAAATTTCAGCCATTGGGGCGTTCGATTGCAGGTATTGCTGGCAGGCAGGGCTCCCAAAAACGATCACCTTCCTTATGACTGGTATGATACACCTAATATCAGGGTCATAACCATGAAGGATTTTCGTTTATTCATGAAGGAAATAGGAGTTTGCATACTCAAAGAGACCGCTATTAATACCCATCATCATGATATCAAGGGCCATATTGTTCGGATTCTTCCTGACTGGAGGGCAACCTATGGTATTTTTCTTGTTGCCTCCTGTCTTGATGGAAAATGTGAACCTCTTTAGATGCTATTAACTGATAATTCTGACACTCAAGGAGGAATGATGATCTCACATAATGAGGCAACTGAAGTAAAAGTTATAAATGTTTGCACCAGCCCCGCTAAGGGAACTGCTAAAAGACCTGTGGCCGAAATTACACTAGTGCCGGATTTTGGTATTCAGGGAGATGCCCATGCAGGTAAATGGCATCGTCAGGTCAGTCTTTTGGCTCAGGAGTCCCACCAGGTTATGCTGGCTAAAGGTGCTAATGTAACCCATGGCGATTTTGGCGAAAACATCGTCACTCAGGGAATAAACCTCGTCGAACTTCCGATTGGCACCAGATTGAAATTGGGGAAATCAGCTGTTGGCAGGGTCACTCAGATTGGCAAGAAATGTCATGCCCACTGCGAGATTTTTCATGCTGTTGGTGAATGTATTATGCCCAAGGAAGGTATTTTTGTCGAAATTCTGGAAGGTGGATCTCTCGCTCAAAATGATGGTATTGAGATAATAGAGGAAACGGTATGACAGTATTTGCTCAGGATGTAACAGAGACAGTTGGCGGAACTCCTCTTATTGCCCTTGATAGATTTGGTGGTGAAGCTGATTGCCTGATTCTTGGTAAGCAGGAATCCCGCAACCCTCTTGGAAGCGTGAAATGCAGGATCGGGGTGGCAATGATTGACGCCGGTGTGCGTGACGGAAAAATCTCCGAAGAAACCACAATCGTTGAGCCGACAAGCGGGAATACTGGACTGGCGCTTGCCTATGCCTGCGCAACCCGCAGGATTCGTCTTATTCTGACCATGCCTGAAACTATGAGCATTGAACGGCGCAAACTTCTCGCACATCTTGGGGCGGAGCTTGTGCTCACTCCCGGAGAACTCGGCATGAAGGGGGCCATTGCCAAGGCTGAAGAAATTGTCCAGCAGACTTTATCCTCTTTTATGCCAAATCAGTTCACAAATCCGGCTAATCCGGAAATTCATCGGCAGACTACCGCTCTTGAAATCTGGAATGACTCGGAAGGGAAGGTTGATATCTTTGTCGCAGGTGTCGGGACCGGCGGTACTATTACAGGTGTTGGCGAAGTGCTGAAAAAGAAAAATAAATCGATCAGGGTGATTGCTGTAGAGCCTGCAGATTCCCCGGTTCTGTCAGGCGGCACTCCCGGTCCCCATAAAATTCAGGGTATCGGGGCTGGCTTTGTCCCTGAGATTCTTAACAGAGATGTTATTGACGAGGTTGTCACTGTTACAAATGATGAAGCCATTGCCGCAGCACGACAGTTGGCACTTACTGAAGGGATTCTCTGTGGAATCTCTTCAGGAGCTGCAGCCCATGTTGCTCTGAATATAGCGAAAGCACCTGAAAACAAGGGGAAAACTATAGTCGTGATTTTACCTGATACCGGAGAGCGTTATTTGAGTACGGGGCTGCTTGCCTAATCGTATTGTTTTTACCCCTTAGGTCGGTTTTTCAAAATTGCTGAATGGCTCTATCTTCTTGGATAAAATAGAAGCAAGCAGTTTTTGAGGTTCATCTAGGAAATCTTCAGACAGTTTTTCCGGATCAAAGAAACATTTGTTAATCGGAGGAATCAGGTTCATTTGTTCCCATCTGGTCACATAATACTGGATGAGATCTGGGATGAGGCTAAAAATATCCCTTTCGGGATACGGATCAGTAAAGCTTGAGTCCTGTAATTTCTGACCGGAAAGTGTCTGGGGTTGATAAAAATTATCTATAAACATTATCTCAGGCGGGAGACGTGCATCAATTCCTATTTTGTTTATGATTTTCAGTATAACCCGCAGGAATTTGATACCAATAGTGGCCACAGGCAGAGGAATATAGATCGCCATAGGCCTTTTCAGCATGAGATAATTGCGGATCGTAAGAATAATCCTACTTAACTCCACAGGTTCGGGATCGACAAAATGATATGTCTGCCCGGAGAATTCATCTCTGTTTTGTAGAATATGATGGACAAAATAGGGGATCTTCTTTGAGTTGGTATAAGAATGGTATACACCTTTCTGGGTGGGTAGCGCCGGCATCGACTGATCAACAATTGAGAAAAAAAGACGATGGAAGCCCTGAATCTTATGGTCATGTTTCCCATAGACAATCGCCAATCTAACAACTGTATGGTCTAAGCCCTCAGTTTTACGAAGATGCTCCAGTGTCAACTCACACATCAGTTTTGATTTGGCGTAGTTGCTTAGGTTGGCTGTGAGTGGAAGAGTGTCTGTTTCTTTAAGGTCTTCCCCCGGAGGCAATACTGCAGCGGAACTTATGAAAATATATGGTATGCCGAGGGCTATGGCTACTTTTGCCAGGTTTATGGAACCAACATAGTTGACGTCGAAGGTCAGTTTAGGATTACTGTCAAGGGCAACCATAGCCGCATTGATGATGAATTCAGGCTGATGCGACTGAAAATACTCCTTAATATCATCAGGTTCCCTCAGACTCAATTTTTTGCTGTTTGGGGCAAGAATGTCATACCCCCATTTTTTTTGAAAATAATAGACAAGCGCACCACCGACAAGGCCTGATCCGCCAATGATAATGCCTAATTTCTTTTTTGAGGTTGTTACTCCTTGATTCATGGGGAAGTCCTTAACGTCTAGGGGAGCCGAGATCCCTGATCCTGCAATTTGCACTTAATCATACCACACTGTGGCCCTGGCTGCATCCAGATTCATACGTAACAGAAAAAATGTCTGGGGAAAATATGATGATGGTTCGCTATATGCTATTCTACTTCAAAACCTATCTTCTTAATTGCTGCCTTGATGGTGTCAAGTGATACATTGCCTTCATAATGTGCTTCACCTTTATCGAGGTCAACAACAACATTGTTGATGCCGTCAAGCCCCTGCAAAGCTTGCGTTGTACTGGCGACACAATGCTGACAGCTCATTCCTTTGATTTTTATCGTGTTCATTGAAAATCCTCCTTGAGTGGTTATTTTAAGTAACAGTTTGCATGGGGTAAAAAGCATGTAAACTTTTAGGATTGCACGCATTGCCTGAAACGAATACCTTAGGCAGCTGGATTAAGATATATTTTTCAAGGTACCTTCTAGAGATTACTCAGAACAGGAAGAAAAGCAACAGTGAAAAAAATGAAATTAGCAGTGAAGGGAATGCATTGCGCTGCCTGCTCCAGCCGTATTGAAAACGTGCTGTCTTCTCTGAAGGGTATACAAAAGGCGGTTGTGAATCTGGCTACTGAATCAATGGATCTTGAGTGGGACGAAGTTGCTTTAGATATAGAAAAGATTACTGAAAGGGTGAAGGACCTCGGTTTTGAGCTTGTTATTCCAGAAGAAAGTAATGAGGTGCGACTCGAACTGTCTTTGAAAGGGATGCATTGTGCCTCCTGCTCCAGCAGGATTGAAAAGGTTGTCTCCGGGCTTGATGGGGTCCAACGTGTAAGCGTAAATCTTGCCACCAATACAGGTCGTGTTATTTACCTGAAAAATCTGATCTCATCGCGGAAAATTAAAGATGCTATTAAAGATCTTGGTTTTGAGGCGAGTAATCTTTTAGGGCACACGGACATGCTTTCGCAAAATCAGGAAGAGAGTCAACTTCGCCTTGCTTCTATGAAAAAGAAGCTGATGGCTTCTCTAGGGTTAGCTGTACCGCTTCTTATAATCTCTATGGGTGAAATGATGGGGCTGCGTCTGCCTGGCTTTATTAATCCACATCATTCTCCTGCCGGATTTGCCCTTATTCAGTTTTTTCTTGTTATTCCCATTATGTGGCTGGGGCGTAGTTTTTACCAGATCGGAATTCCGGCCCTTATCCGCCGTGTACCCAATATGGATTCTCTTATTGCAGTGGGTACTGGAGCTGCATTTATTTATTCCACCTGGAACCTGGTGGAAATTTTTCTTGGAATAGACCCACACCAGAAGGCAATGGATCTTTATTTTGAGTCAGCTGGTGTGCTTATTGCCCTTGTGTCCTTGGGGAAGTATTTAGAGACCCGATCCAAAACCCATACGTCAGATGCGATCAAACAGCTTATGCAGTTAAGCCCTGACCAGGCAATTTTAGTTACGGCAAATGGGGAGCATGAAATTGCTGTTGAAGATATAGAGGCAGGGGATTTGCTTCTTGTGCGTCCCGGGGAAAGGATTCCGGTTGATGGCAGTGTCAGCAGGGGAAGTTCCTATGTTGATGAGTCAATGCTTACCGGGGAGAGTCTTCCTGTTTCAAAAAAGGAAGAAGACCAGGTGATCGGCGGAACGCTCAATAAAAACGGTGTGCTGTATGTCAAGGCTGAGAAGATAGGCCAGGATACTGTTCTGGCTCGTATTGTAAAAATGGTTCAGGATGCCCAGGGGTCAAAAGCTCCTATTGCCAACCTTGCTGATCGTATCAGTCTCTACTTTGTCCCCACAGTAATGGTAATTGCAGTCATTACAGGATTGGCTTGGTATTTTATTGGTGATCTTTCGTTTCCCCTGTCGCTCAGGTTCTTTATTGCGGTTCTGGTTATTGCCTGTCCATGTGCAATGGGATTGGCAACACCTACGTCAATAATGGTAGGAACAGGCCGCGGAGCACAACTTGGTGTTTTGATCAAAAGTGGTGAGGCCCTCGAAATGGCAGAAAAAGTGGATGTCGTTATCTTTGATAAGACAGGCACTCTTACTGCAGGGAAACCTGCCTTGACTGATTTTGTTAATTTGTCGAAAAAATTTGATGATAATACCATCCTTTCGCTTACTGCCGGTGCTGAAAAGGCATCGGAACACCCACTGGCTGAAGCTATTGTCGCCGCTGCAAGAGAGAAAAAACTGGATTTGCCGGATGTCGAGACCTTCGAAGCTATACCAGGGCGGGGTATTCAAGCTCGCATTGACGATTACAATCTTGTGCTTGGCAACAGGGAACTGCTTCATGAGAATTTCAAAATTGAGGTTTCAAAAGATCAGGACGATTTAGTTCTGGAATTATCCGGTCAGGGCAAGACGGTACTCTTTCTTGCCATTGATAATGAGCTGGCTGCATTTATAGCCATTGCCGATCAGTTGAAGCCGGAAGCAAAAAAAGCTGTAAGTAAGCTGCAGAAAATGAAATTAAGGCAGATCATGCTTACCGGCGACAATGAAAAAACAGCACAGGCTATTGCCAGTCAATTGGGAATGAGCGAAGTTATTGCCGGAGTCATGCCTGAACATAAAGCCGGTAAGGTGGAAGAGTTGCAGAAGCAGGGCATGAAAGTGGCAATGGTAGGTGACGGCATAAATGATGCTCCGGCTCTGGTCAGGGCAGATGTTGGAATCGCCATGGGGACAGGCATTGACATTGCCATCGAGTCAGGAGATATTGTCGTTATGAAAGGCAACCTTGACGGGGTTATTACCGCACTTTCCCTGAGCAGGGCAACCATGCGTAATATCCGGCAGAACCTGTTCTGGGCCTTTGCATATAACGTGATTGGTATTCCGGTTGCAGCCGGTGTTCTTTTTGTTTTTGGCGGACCAGCATTAAACCCGATGATTGCCGGCGCTGCCATGGCGTTGAGCTCTGTTTCTGTTGTAACGAATGCTCTGCGGCTCAGATTGTTTAGCCCGGAAATTTTATAGAGTACTTATACGAACATTGTTAAGTGGAGAGAATCTGCATGTTTAAGAAAATCGCTATTATGCTGGAAATGATAAAATTTGGACACACGGTGTTTGCATTACCGTTTGCTCTTATGGGCGCATTTCTGGGGCAGGGCGGTGTGCCTGGAGGCATGGTTTTTTTATGGGTTATACTCGCTATGGTGGGTGCCAGGACATGTGCCATGGGGTTCAATCGTATCACCGACGCCAGGTTTGATGCTCGGAATCCACGTACAGCCAACCGGGCCATCCCCGCAGGTGATGTGAAAATGTGGGAAGCCTGGACCATGGTTGTTTTTTCCGGACTCTTGTTTTTCTTTGCCTGCTATAACCTCAATGAACTTACTTTCCTTTTATCTCCCTTGGCTCTTAGCCTCACTCTTTTGTATTCTCTGACAAAAAGATTCACTTGGCTGTGCCATGTTGTTCTCGGTGTTGCCCTGGCATTTTCTCCCTTGGGAGGTTACGTGGCCGTAACAGGAACTTTCACCGGATTTCCATGGGTATTGTCGCTGGGTGTCCTTTTCTGGGTGGCCGGTTTTGATATAGTATATGCCTGTCTTGATGCAGATTTTGACAAGGAGGAGGGGCTTTTTTCAATGCCTGCGCGGTTTGGACGTGAAAGGTCTTTTCGGTTGGCTGTTTTTTGCCATGTTGTGGCCTTTGCTCTCTTTCTTGCCACCGGAATGATCTGCGGATTGAATTTTATTTACTACATTGGAATTGTAGTCACAGGATGCGCTCTTTTTTACCAGCATATCATCGTTAATCCGAAAGATCTCTCCAGGATTAAGATGAGTTTTTTTACCATGAATGGCTTCATCAGCCTGACCATTTTTGTCTGCACATGGCTGGCATTGGTGGTAGTTCCTTAAAGTGGATTGGGGACCGTCATACCCTCGAAAGGGGGTATCCAGTGAATATTGTTTGGTTTAAAGGTACCTTGAAATTTATGATTCATTGACTGGATTCCCGATCAAGTCGGGAATGACGATAGTTGATACCCCTCGCTTGTTGCTGGGGAGTTTATTATTTCCCCGAATAATTGACACGAAGGATTTGCCCGGCAGTATTGAGGGTAACATATAAAGTTTGCTTCTCTGGATCTTCAATCTCCATATTTTTAAAAATAACTGTCCACTGGTAGAGACCATTTTTCCCCATTTTCTCTGAACTGCTTTCTGGTTTGATTTGGCCCCAGGATGATGGAATTTTTTCTTTTTCAACAATCGAAGCGATCCCTTTGATGGCTTCAGAGAGTATCTCTTTTTCAGAGACATATTCGTCAACGCCGCCACCTCCGCCGTATGCTGCCGGGGCAATGAGGGTTAATAGGGTTATTAAGCAAAGAATGAATTTACGCATGTCTGTCTCCTTTATGAATATTGATGCTTAATGGCATTATACGGTGTTGTTATGTGCCACTGAAATAAAGCCAAGGATGATACCAATGAATCTCACAGATAAGATATCATGGTTGATGGGTTGTGTCTAAGAAAGTTTGTTTCCACTCCTGAGTAAATTTTTTGCCACTTCTCTCTGCGGGGAGGAATAATGCCTGGTTTCAATTCTAGAAATTGTCCAGGTTGAAAAGTACTTTTTAATTTATCAAATTTAAAAGACACACTATGACTGAATTTCAATTCTCATGCCTTCCTATTTCCAAGGCGATGATCCATAATCTCAATGAACTTGGGTTTAAAGCAATGACCCCTGTTCAAGCCGAAAGTCTCCCTCATATTTTAAAAAATTGTGATGTTATTGCACAGGCCAAGACAGGCAGTGGAAAAACTGCAGCATTTGGAATAGGGGTACTACACAAACTTGATGTTAAAAAATTCAGAGTCCAATCTCTTATTTTATGCCCAACCCGAGAACTGGCGGATCAAGTCGCCAAGGAATTACGACGTTTAGCACGGGCTACCCATAATGTTAAAATCCTTACTCTTTGCGGCGGTGTTGCTTTTGGGCCCCAATACGGATCGTTGCTGCACGGAGCACATATAATTGTAGGTACTCCCGGTCGGGTGTTACAGCATCTCGATAAAGGATATCTTTCTGTAAAAGATGTGAACACACTGGTACTTGACGAAGCTGATCGTATGCTCGATATGGGATTTATTGACCAAATTGATAGAATTGTTGCCCATGTGCCCCAAAAACGTCAAACGTTGCTTTTTTCAGCCACTTATCCAGAAAAGATTATTGATTTGAGTTCTACCATTCAAAAGAATGCTATCAATATTGAAATCAGTGGAGAACGTGCTAATAAGATAACGGAATATTTCTATGGAGTAGCACATGAGGATAAGCTTTCTTTGCTTATAAAAATCATTGCCCATCACAAGCCAAAAAATGTTCTGATATTTTGTAATACAAAACTACAATCACAAGATGTTGCAGATCATTTATTTGATGCTGGAATTGGAACGCTTGCCATTCATGGAGACCTGGAACAGTATGAACGAACCGATGTTCTTGTTCGATTTGCCAACAATAGTTGTTCGGTACTTGTTGCGACAGATGTGGCTGCTAGAGGGCTTGATATAAAAGAGCTTGAAATGGTTGTTAATTACGATATCCCACAGGATGAAGCGACGTATATCCATCGTATTGGTAGAACGGGTCGCGCTGGTAGAGAGGGAATAGCTATAACTCTCTTTAACAAAAATCAAGCTGCTGTAATGGAAAAATATCGAAATGAAACTCGTAAATTTGATGATGTTGACGCATTAATCGAAGATGAAGATTTCATACTGGTCCCGCCAAATGTTACCCTTGTTTTAGAAGGGGGAAAAAAGGATAAAATGCGTCCTGGGGATATTCTCGGTGCACTCACTGGTGAAGCAGGTATTGAAGGTAAATATGTCGGTAAAATAGATATCTATGATCGTCAAAGCTATGTTGCAGTTGAAAGAAGTATGTTTCAAAAAGCATTTTCCTATTTGAAAAACGGAAAGATTAAAGGACGTACATTTTCAGTCTGGGTGTTGGGGAAATCTTATTCAGACCATGTTGACTAAATTGGTGGATGAACTTCTGGATCTATAGGCCTTCATATATTTACTTACTAGGATTTTAGTCCTTTTTGTTTCTAAAGATTTTCTGTACTTTTTATGGACAGGGTCACTATTTAAAAGGTGTTGAAAAGATTATACTAATATTCAACAAAAACAGTTACTTAAAAGAGAAAAGCCTCTATAATGGAGGGGTGTCCCTACCAAAAGATACCCAAACCCAATACGGAGGCTTTTCATGCACCAC
>JACNJZ010000142.1 GCA_014382295.1 Candidatus Desulfobia pelagia
CCGGCCCTTCTTAACAGTCTGACGCGTCTGGAAGTCGATGCGGTCATGGCCCACGAAATCGGGCATGTGAAGCGGTATCATCTCCAGCTCTATGTTTTTCTGTTGCTTGGTTTCAGTCTCATTGCCCAGCTTGGGTCGTATATCTTTATGTACCTCCTGCTCAAATCGAGCCTGTTTTATCGGTTTACCGAACTGCTTGGCAAGCAGACCGATTCTGTACTGATTTTTATGAGTACTTTGGCTTTGCTTGTCTTTCTGATTATCTATTTTCGGGTTATTTTCGGTTTTTTCATGAGAAATTTTGAAAGGCAGGCCGATATTCATGCCCTGACTTCGCTTGGGGGGAGCGGCCCCATAGTCAGTGCCCTGGAAAAGGTGGCCTGGCTCAGCGGCAATATCCGCGATATGCCGAGCTGGCATCATTTCGGTATTGGCCAAAGGGTGGATTTCCTGCATAGCTGTGAACAGGACCCTGGCAATATGGCGAGGCACCATCGAAAGGTATACGGGACTCTCCTGGCCTATCTGTGTGTGCTCTGTATTGTCGGTTTTTCCCTGTGGAAAATGCCCAGTGATCTGCTTGAGCGGGCGCCATTGGCACATCTTGCCAAACTGTATACTCAAAAGGCTGTAGAGGAGCCGGCCAATCCGCTCTGGTTCCAGCTTCTTGGCGATTTGCAGCAGGGGCGGAAACAATACCGGGAATCAGTGGCGGCCTATGAAAAGGCCCTGGAGCTGGCTCCTGACCATCCTGATATTCTTAATAACCTTTCCTGGGTGCTGCTGACTGCTGAAGACAGTGATGTTCTGAATCCTGTTCGTGCTTTAATGCTGGCGCGTACAGCGGCGGCTCTGAAGCCGGTATCATATGTGCTGGACACACTGGCGGCAGCGTACTACGCAAATGATTTTGTTGAAAACGCCATCAGGGTAGGGAAGGAAGCTGTTCTTGCCGCAGACCCTGACAAGCGGCACTATTATGTGCAGCAGTTGGAAAAGTATACATCCGGACAACGGCTGCCACTGGGGAGCGAATAATGGCAAAGAAAGGTCTTGTCCTGCTTAACACCGGCAATGGAAAAGGAAAATCAACAGCGGCATTTGGACAGGCTCTGCGGGCTGCCGGCAGTGGGTTCAGGGTATGTATTATCCAGTTTATTAAGGGTAATTCTGAGACTGGCGAGGCCAGGGCTTTTGCCCGGTTGGCGGATACTGTGGAATTTCATGTCAAAGGCAGCGGGTTCACCTGGACGAAGGAAGATAAGACAGAGGCGGTTGCCATGGCCCGCGATGCTTTCGAGTTTGCCCGCAGCAAGATAAACAGCGATCTGTATGATATGGTTGTCCTGGATGAGATGACCTATATTATAAGGTATGACATGGTTTCTGAAGCTGAAGTCCTTGAGCTGATCAGCAATCGTCCTGAAAGGCTGCATCTGGTTATTACAGGGAGAGATGCCAGTAAGGGCCTCATCGGCGCGGCTGATCTGGTCACCGAGATGGTTGAAGTTAAGCACCCTTACCAGCAAGGGGTTAAGGCGCAGAGGGGAGTAGAGTTTTAAAGGTTAAGGCAGGGCCAGCGGCGTATGGAAATTGAGGTCATCAAGGGGAGTATCTTCAGTGAGAGCATTGCCGATCATTCTGCCGAAGCGAAAGGCTTCTTCGTGTTGATCGCCTGAGTGGCCATATTTGGGGTAGACTTTGCCCAGCAATCGAGATCGATTCGGGTTTTTACCGGCAATTTTGAGGAAAACGCCCACCGTTCGCCACGGCTCTTTGGTGGGATGGCTGAAAACAATTTTGTTGGGTACCCGAGCCTTGCATTTCGCAAGCAGATGTCGGATGCCGAACCAGTGCATGCGCCAGTAGCCCCGGCATGAAATTACAGGGAGTACGGTCTGCCCTTTGAAGAGGCGTTGGCCTTCAAGGTTGAAAAGCGATAAAATAGGACCGCTGGGGTGATACGACCATGTCGGGCCGGCCAGAATTATAAGGTCGTATTTTTCCCGGCTTTTTTCGGAAAGAGAAGCGATGGGGACGCGGTTTCTGAAAAAAGTGATCAGCATCATGGCAAAGGTTGCACTGAATCCACCTAGGGGAAAACGTATTGGCGTTACAGGCTTCAGGCGTTCGGTGGTCACTTCGACGCCTTCCTCTTCCATTCCGGCAGCAAGTCGAACCAGTATGCCGCTGGTCTGACCGCTTAATGAATAGCAGATAAATAAAACCCGTTTTTTGCCCATTTCATCCATGATGTCTATATTACTCTATGCTAAATAATTTTTCATTTTGATTGGGTGATTTTTTTTGAGTACCATGGATTCAATAATAATCACAAAAAAAAAACTGAAGATACACTATGAAAAAAGAATATGACGTAATTATTATTGGTGCCGGTCTTTCCGGATTGAGTACAGCGCATTTTTTAAACAAGCTGTCTCCCGGGCTTAAGGTTCTGCTGCTGGAGAAAACCGCGAGGCCGGGAGGGGCGGTGCAGTCATTCAAGAAGGATGGTTTTCTGGCAGAGTGGGGGCCCCATGGTTTTCTTGATAATGCCCCGGCAAGTCGGGAGATTCTGGAAGATACCGGTCTTGACAGGGAGGCCCAGCAGGCTCCCCTCGGCGATTTCCATCGGTACGTATGTCATCGCGGAAAGCTCGTTCAGCTTCCCCAGAAACCCCCGAAAATATTGACGACACCTCTGTTGTCTCCTGCTGCAAAATTGCGTCTTCTCGGTGATTTCTGGATCAAGCCAATTGCCGAAGACCAGACAATCGGAGAGTGGGCAGGCCATCGTTTTGGCAAGAGTATTCTTCCCTTGGTGGATGCCGCAATTACCGGAAGTTTTTCCGGAGATTACACAAAGCTGAGTATAGATGCTGTAATGCCAGGGGTAAGACGGCTTGAAAAAGAGCAGGGGTCGGTGTTGAAGGCTTTGATCCGCAAGGCAAAGGACACTAAGGGCGGCCCCAAGAAACAGCTTCCTGCCATGAAAAATTTCCCCCAGGGGCTTGAGCGCCTGGTTGATGCACTTGTTCAGGGAAGAGATATCAGTCTGGAGACTTCGGTTGCAGGGATTACCAAGAATGAACAGTGGGAGGTGACTACTGCAAAGGGAACTTTCTTTGGAAAAGAACTGGTTATGGCCCTGCCGGTAAATGAGGGTTTGGAGCTGCTCTCACCGCTTGATACGCCGCCGGTCTCCAGCGTCCCTGTTTCACGGATTATCAATGTTGTTCTTGGTTTTTCAAAAGAAGCCCGCGTTCCATACGGCTTCGGGTATCTTGCCCCGGAATGTGAGAAACGGTTTACCCTCGGGGCCATGTTTTCTTCTCACATGTTTCCCAATCGTGCTCCTGGAGATGCTGTTCTGCTTGAGGCTCTGGTCGGAGGTCGGAGGCACCCTGAAAGGCTGGAACTTTCCGATGAAGAGATTATAGAAAAAGTACTCCAGGACATCAGACAGCTGATTGATTTGCCGGAGAAACCGGTTTTTGCCCGGGTACTGCGGCCGAAAAGTGGTATTCCCCAGCTGGAGATGGATCATCCCGCCCTGTTGGACTGGCGTTTCGGGGTGGAGCAGAAGATGCCGGGGCTGTACATTTGTGGATTCGGCTGGGATGGTATCGGTATTAATGACATGACCAAATCAGCTAAAAGGGTGGCGGAGGATATCGTCAGTGGCAGGCGGGGAGAAACGCCGGAAGCCCCGGTGAAACCAGTTTATTTCTGATGAGATGAGCCTCTTGCAAAATTCTAGCTGGGCAGATATGTCTATCTAGCGAGTGGCAACGCTGGCGAAGTTAAATCCGAAATCAGCAATCCCAAATCCCAAATCTACAACATCTGCTTTTCAATCTTGTCGGCAAGATAGTCTATCTGGCCCCGGACACTGCTGTTTCGTGCTATTTTCTGTGTGATGGTCCGGACAGCATGGACGACAGTGGAGTGGTCACGATTAAAGGTATTGCCAATATCTGCAAGGGACTCTTCAGTGTATTTGCGGGACAGATACATGGCAGTCTGCCGGGGAAAGGAGATGGTCTTTTTCCGTGATTTTGATTTCAGGTCGGCGACGCTGACCTTGAATTGGATAGCAATGAGATCCCTGATCATTCCTGATGCAATCTGTTTGTCCGGAATGGAAATATTGCTGAGGGTTTCCTTTACCATTGTGAAATTTGGAGTCATTTGAAGCAGGGATGACTGGGCCTTGATGCTGACAATGGCGCTTTCCAGCTGGCGGATATCGCCTTTAATGTTTGTCGCCAGATAGTCAACAATTTCATTTGATAAAGCAAGATTGTTGGTAAAGGCCTTCCTCTGGATAATCTTGATCCTGGTGTTGAGATCCGGCGGATTAATGGAAGTGATAAGCCCGGAAGACAGCCGGGAGCGGAATCCGCTGTCAATATTAGGAATATCCTTCGGGGCCAGGGAGCTGGTGAATACGATCCGTTTCCCTATGTCCATGAGAGCATCCATAGCCTCGGCAAGTTCTGTCTGGGTTTTTGTCCGGCCATTTAATGTCTGTATGTCATCCAGGAGGAGAACATCGCAGTGTTTCTGGTACTTCTCTTTGAAACGCGACATGGAGTTGTCTTTAATGTGATGGACCATTTCCGCGGTAAGCTGTTGTGCGGTCAGAAAGTGAAGCCTTGTGCCGGGGGCATGATTGATAATCTGGTGTGCCACGGCATGGGTAAGATGACTTTTGCCAAGCCCGGTTCCGGCTTTCAGGTAGACACAGCTTCCCATGCTGGTATCATTGACAGCTATTGATTCGCAGACTGAATGGGCAAAGGCATTACTTTCTCCCACCATGAATTCATCAAAGGTGTAGCGGGGATGCAATGTGCGCATTGTTGGCTGGATCTGCTGCGGCATATTGGGCAGGCGAAGAGGCTCCTGATGCCGTGGCAGCAGCGGCAGCGGCTGACTGTTTCCTGTGGCGGCAAAACGGACATTCATTTCTCCGGCACCAATCATTCGGAGCGCCTCATGGATGAGTGTACTGTAGTTGTCGGAAACCCAGGAAATAAAGAATCTGTCTGGCCCTGCTATGGTGAGAGTCTGGTTTTCTGTGGAGCCCGATAAGGGGGTGATCCATAGGGAGTAAGCGCTTTCTGGAAGTTTTTCAAATAAAATTTCTTTAATTTGTGGCCAAATCATCGGTTTTTTCAGCAAAAGTCGTAAATTTTAAAAAAGAGCATCTCTCTACATTTCGTGTGCTCGTTTGTTTAAAAAACTGTTGGGATATTGTCAAAGACGGTTTGCTCTGATTTTTCAAGAGGTAGCCTTCTGTTTATCAACAGGCGTTAAGGCCTTTGTGTGAGGGGGTTCCCGGGGCATGTGTTTTTTAATCCCCCATTTTAGCGCAATTTTTTTGTTTGGCTGGCAAAGACCGTTAACTGGGGGGCAGCAAAGGATATGGATGAATGGTTTGGATGCTGCCACGAGGGTGGTATTTGTTTTTATCTCTTGAATGCTGCTAAAAGCTACTGATATCTCCGTTTTGTTCTAACTCACTAAGATTTCATTGTTATTTTTTTTTAAAAAAAATATTGGGTATTTTGCCCCTGGGAATGGGTGTTTTGCCCCTCGTGCCTGCGTTTGGGTGTCCAGCGGGCAGGGATGAGGATTCTTTCTCCTGTCATATATGATATCATCCTCTTAAGGACTTTGTTATAGTTGGATCAATACCATTGAGTCCATTGTTTATCTTTAAGTGAATAATTGAGAAGGAGAGCGCTGTATGAAGAAACATCTGGTTCTTGTTGGCGGTGGTCATGCCCATATGGTCACCCTGGCCAATCTGGCTGCGATCAAAGCAAAAGGTCATGAGGTAACGGTAATCGGTCCATCAGACTATCATTACTACTCTGGGATGGGGCCGGGAATGCTGAGCGGCTTTTATAAGCCTGAAGATATCCGCTTTGCCACTCGCCATGTAGTAGAAAAACAGGGATGCAAGTTTATTCGGGATAAAGTGGTGCGTGCTGATCCGGCTGGCAAAAAGGTATTTCTCCAGTCCGGCGGTGACATATCCTATGATGTTGTCTCGTTTAATGCAGGGAGCTATGTGCCGACACCTGGACAGCCAATGGAAGGAAAAGATGTTTTCTCGGTGAAACCTATAGAGAGACTGCTTCAGGCCAGAGACAGGCTTGTAGAACTGACAGCGGACAGGAAAATTTCTGTGGCGGTTGTCGGCGGCGGACCTGCGGCCGCAGAAATCGCCGGCAACATATCTGCCCTGGTCAAAAAGGCAGCCTTTCAGCCGTCAATAACCGTTTTTGCCGGCCGGAATTTTATGTCCCGCTTCCCCGAGGCCATCAGGGGAAAGGCCAGGCAGACCCTTGTCAGCCGGGGTATCAGGATTATCGAGGAGGGGTATGTGAGCCAAGTCGACTCAGGCAGGGTCGTCCTCGATTCAGGGCAAAGTTATGACGTCGATTTCATCATGCTGGCAACAGGGGTCAGGCCTTCAATGATATTTAAGGAGTCAGGGCTTCCAGTGGGCCCGGATGGGGGGCTTCTCGTCAACAGCTACCTGCAGAGCCCGGAATGTCCGGAGATATTCGGGGGAGGGGACTGCATTTATTTTCAGGACAGGCCGCTTGATAAAGTCGGGGTCTATGCAGTCCGGGAAAATCCGGTTTTATATCATAATCTTGTTGCCGCCCTTGAAGGCAGGAGTCTTCAATCCTTTGACCCGGGCGGCGATTATCTGCTCGTCTTTAATATGGGCGACGGTATTGGCATCCTGCGCAAGAAATGGCTGCAATTCAACGGTCGCCTAGCCTTCCGGGTCAAGGATTATATCGACCGTAAATTCATGCGGGAATTCCAGGCGATGGAGTAGCTTCCATTAATGACAGGTGTTGCAGGAACGGCCTTTGGGTACATTCATCTCTTGATGGCAGGGCCAGCAGAACT
The DNA here is from genome assembly GCA_014382295.1 of Candidatus Desulfobia pelagia. GTDB lineage: Bacteria > Desulfobacterota > Desulfobulbia > Desulfobulbales > SURF-16 > Desulfobia > Desulfobia pelagia. The sequence goes on from JACNJZ010000142.1 coordinate 6,940, forward strand.
TGGTGTGGAAGTCATTGCGGGTTCCCTTCAGGTTGGCTATTTCTACATTCAGGTTGCCGCCGCCCTGAGGGCTGACATGACATTTGACGCATTCAAGGCTTGCCTGATGCTGGCGATGGGGGAAAATAACAGCCTTTTTCTTGCCCTCAACCTTGAATCTTTCTTTCAGGTCCATTGTTTCCGGGCCCATATCATCGGCTGATGCTGAAAAGGGCAGGGCGGAAAAGGCAAGCAGTGCTAGATATATACATGTTTTCTTCATTGGTGTGTCCTTATTGCGGGTGTTGTCCCACCAGTATTTTGTCCAGTTCTTCCGTTCGGGCATGAATCTCTTTGACCGGGATTAGTATGGGCCCGGGAATATGTTCCTCTTCATGGCATCCTGATGCTAAAAGGTGATGATCTGGTATCCTTTATCCAAAAAGGCTGATATTGAAGGATGGTTGGTCATATCGCCAAGCAGGGGAAGTCCCTCTGCCTTGACAGCATCCGCCACTCCAAGTTTCATGGAACAGGCTTTGCACACAGCGACAATCAGGCCAAGAGTTTTGGCTTTCTGGTAGAGTGTGGAAAGGAAATGATCAGGTTTGCACATTTCCTGGATAAGGGTGACGGCATCCCCCTCAATGACAATTTTTCCTTCCCGTCCTTTTTCGTGAAGATCAATTCCATTTAACAGGACATGGATAAAACACATCGGATTGCCGCGAAAAGCAAAGATTACAGTTTTGTCAGTACTCATGATGTCATCCTGGAAAGGGTGAGGGTGGAGAGCTTGAGGCCCCTTGTCCATAACGTACACGGGGCTCAAGCTGTGATTTCAGGAGTGATTAGTCACACTTCCAGAAATCTCCTTTTTCGGCACCACACTTAGGGCAGACCCAGGATGCAGGGACATCTTCCCAGGCCGTTCCTGGCTCAACACCGTTTTCGTAATCACCTTCTTCCGGATCATAAATATAGCCGCACGGGCATTCCCATTTCTGCATTGGAGACCTCCTTATTGTTGTTTTATGAAATTCTCTCACAAGACGCAGAGTTCACAGAGTTTATCCCCGGTGTCTCTGCGAGCTGTGTGAGAGCCTGGTTTACATGTCTATTGTTAGGAATCCGCTTTGTTTATCATGACGCTTTTTGACACCATATCAACCACGGGTAAAATTGGTACTTCTTTAATGCCGTATATAGCATCGAGGTGGATGTCGTCTGGTACCAGGCCAAGGAGTTTTTCTGCCACCTTCTGATCTGCCTGACGGTAACGCAGTTTTACCTCGACACTGAGGGGGTCACCTTTTTCGGCAGAAATGCCGTAGTAGAGATCTTTATACCCTTTGGGGGGGATCGTGTCATGTTTTGCAAAAGACTGGACTTCCCACGGGTCGATGGCAAAATGAAAGTTTTCATTCTGGCCGTCGGAATTCAGGAGCCGTACATTTTCAGGAAGTTTCCCTTTCGCATCGGCAGTGCCAGTAGTCATTACGATTTCGCCCTTGCTGTTTTTTGCTGTTACTTCAACCCACATCTGTCTGACGTTGGTCAGGGAGGTGGGCAGGTTGTGGCCGGCCCGAAGGTTTTTTACCCGAACCTTGATTTCTGCCAGTTTATTGTCCCGGTAAACTGGCGCAACCTCGACATCGGCTGCAGCCTGCAGTCTGCCAACAGCCATTTCAAATTTACTGTGGGCATTGGCAGCCAGGGCTTCATCCCCGGCTTTTTTGGCAGCAAGTTCCGTGAGGTAATAGAGCAGGAAATTGGCGCCGTTAAAATAATGGCGGTATTCCTCGCGTTTTGGTCTGGTCATCTCATCGGCAGATCGCTTAAAAGTATCAAGTTCTACCATATGACAGTCCTGGCAGTGAATATCGTTACTGGCATAAGGACTGTTTTTCCACTCCATATAGGTTGCTTCAAGAGGAGTGTGGGTTTTGTAATGAAACACCTGGTGGCAGGATGCGCAGAGCTCAGACGTCAGGTGCAGGGGGGATTCTACGCACTCATGGAAATCTTCTCCGCATCCCTCTTCCGGGGTAAACGGACCGTATTTTGTCAGTACTGGTCCATCTTCGGTGTTTTTTCCCGGAGAAAGAATAAATGAGCCGTTTTCCGGCTGGTGATAAGGGGTCTGCCAGTGGGTATGGCAGCTGATTGAATGACAGACATCGCAGGAGACACCGGCCATGGCAAGGGGGGTGAGGCCTGTGAGGCCCGCACCTTTAATTTCACCCTTAACAACCGCGGCCGGTGTATGGCACCCTTCGCATTGTTTGGCAATATCATGTCCAACAGCCTTGATGGCGGCATTCAGTTCGCCCTGGTATACCGGATCCTTAAATGCAAGGGCATGCATGGAGGCTGTCCATTCCTCGTATTGGTCGGGATGGCATTCTCCGCAGGTTTCGGGTGCGTTGAAATCGGCTTTGCTTTTATCCCATTTTATGAGTGACGGGGAGTATGGATAAAAGTCAGTGTCGGTTTTCATGTGGGGTTCACCGGCAGAGACTGAGCCGGCGAAGACAAGAGAAGCAGTGCATAAAGAGAGCAGTGCACGCAATATTTTTTTTGACATGGTTCGTATTCCTTTTAAAAATCCAGGTTGGCAGGTTCAAAGTATTCTGATGGGTGTTTACAGGATGGACATTTCTCAGGAGGTGTCGTGCCCTCATGGAAAAAGCCGCATTTGCTGCATTTCCAATTGATTGGTGTGTCACGCTGGTAAAGTGTTCCGTTTTCAACCATTTCAAGCAGTTTTTTATATCTTTCACGATGATGGGCCTCTACTCTTGCAATCTGCCTGAACAGAGCGGCTGCTTCCATGTTGCCTTCTTCTTCTGCTTCTTTGGCAAATGTTGGATACATTTCCGTGGTTTCATAGTTCTCGCCGTCGATTGCTTCCTTCAAGTTTGTTGCGGTGTTGCCGATACCATTTAAAAGTTTAAATTCATCTTTTGCATGCTGCATTTCGTTATCGGCGGTTTCCTCGAAGATTCTGGCAATGTAATGATAGCCTTCTTTCCGTGCTACTTTGGCAAAATAGGTATATTTATTTCTTGCCTGAGATTCGCCTGAAAAGGCGGCTTCCAAGTTCTGCTTTGTTTTACTCATGTTGCCCTCCTGAAAGTGGAAATTGTGTGGTGTCTCCCTCACTTTTCTATTTGAAAAGCTAATAGGAATAATTATCACTTAGGAGTATCCTGTCAAGCTTTTTCAATAAAATTTTTGATAAAAAAAAGCTGTATTGACAATAAAAGGCACTTCAGGTAGTCATTTGTAGGTTATTGAAAAATATGGGAATAAGATGAAGTACGACAATGGAGGAGTGGAGGATGAGTTCTGCAGCTATACAAAAAATGACCTGGATGACAGTATGTATTTTCTGTCTTGTTTTGTCGGGGTGTCAGAGTGCCTATTATTCAACCATGGAAAAATTCGGAGTCCATAAAAGAGACATAATGGTTGACAGGGTGTCCGAGGCAAGAGACAGCCAGGAGGAAGCCAAGGAACAGTTTGCTTCAGCCCTTGAGCGGTTCAATTCGGTCCTGGATGTCAAAGGGGGAGCGCTGGAAGATAAATATGAAAAGGTAAAGGCGGAACTTGACGACAGCGAAAAGAAAGCCAGTGAAGTTCATAAGCGGATAGCAGCTGTAGAAGATGTCTCGGAAGCACTGTTCGCCGAGTGGGAGGAGGAATTGACACAGTATTCAAGTGCTACCCTTCGTCAATCCAGCAAAAAACAGCTGGAGCAGACAAAAAGGCAGTATTCAAAATTGGTTGCGGCCATGAAAAAGGCGGAAGCCAAAATTGATCCGGTCCTTCGCCCTCTGAGGGATCAGGTTTTGTACCTGAAGCATAATCTCAATGCCAGGGCAATTTCATCACTGCAGACGGAACTTGTTAATCTGGAAACAGACGTCACGGTTTTGATTCGGGAAATGGAGGCTTCCATTAAAGAAGCAGACGCCTTTATCAGGACACTCGAGAAATAAAGAAATACAGATAATTGGGACAATAGACACTCTCTCTCCCGGAAGATGCGCCAATGAGCGGAGAAAAGTGGAGGGGAGGGAGTTAATTGCTCTACACCTCCGGGAGAGAGAGTGTCTATTGTCGTT
>JACNJZ010000094.1 GCA_014382295.1 Candidatus Desulfobia pelagia
TTGTTTCCAGGGCAAAAGTGTCAGGGTGACACATACCGCACCCACACCATGTCACATGCTTGGCATGAGAAAAAATAATTTCAGGCAACCCGGGAAGCTTCGGGGTCATCGGCTCATTGCGCATATTGACCATCATCTTATTCTTTTCGAAAGACACGCCTTCAATAAAGTCTTTTGGCGTAATCAACCCTTTTTGGTCGGCTTCTGTCCAGTCAATTTTATTACCGTATCGCGACTTTGGCATTGTCTTCTTCAACTCGAAATACTTCTTTTTTGCAGCATCGGCTTTTAGCTTGGCATCCTGAGCGTTCTTGATATGACAGTTCTCGCACTTTTTAATGCTAAAGGCCTCTTTACCATCATGGCATGTCCCGCAGTAACGGCCATCCTGATTGTCATCTTCAGAAAGACCGGTTGCATCGATTTCCATGGAAAACTCAATATCAACATGACACAGTCGACAGGAATGTTTGGCCCTGTGATTCCAATGTCTGAAAACTACAGCATCCTTATCTCCCTTCTTGCTGAACTGATCCATGAGAACGTTGCCATACTCATAACTTTTGGCAGGAGAGGCCTCAAGCTGTTGTGCCATTGCCAATACAAATAAAGAGACTACACATAATTGAACAACTCGAAACACAGTGCTACCATTCGTCATAATCTATCTCCACAATGAATTAGAGGATGTTTTTATCCAGATCAAAGGACCTGCTCTTCAAAACACCCAGGCAACTTATCATTTCACGAACCTTAAAGAAGACATCGTCAAAATCAGGTAAGACTTTAATGCGAAAAATTAAAAAAAGACGACACGGGTATCTTTTGCTATTTTTCCGGCGAATTTGAATCAACGGAGCTGAAGATACGCTTCCACACGTCGCACTTTTTGCAGATTGTAATTTTATCAACCCAGCTTTTCTGGGATGCACATTCACATATTGTCCCATTAATAAACCAGCAGAGATTCCCTGACTGGTATTCATATGCAGGACAATTTTTTTTCAGATCCGGCGGGCATTTTTTCACATCCCAGCAATTTTTAGTGTCTACTCCTCCTCTTCTTTTTGAGAAAAGAAAATAAAGCTGCCGTTCAACATGAGGAGGAATATTTCTCCACCCCTGCTCGTAACTGCTCACAGACTTCACTGAGACACCGAGCAGCTCTGCCAGTTCCTTCTGGGTTTTGCCGAGCTGTTTCCTCATTTTTGTAAATAATAGTTTTTCCATGTCTTGTGCTTCCTCTGCTAGTAGTGATCACCGAAACAGGTTTTGTGTAATGTCACAAAATATATTACCACATTGTTCCCCCGCCAACAATACAAATCAAACCCCAAACCAGGCAATTAAGCAACACTTTTTGGTAACTATTCAGCAGCACCCCATCTACACACGATCAGGCCTTATCGCATATGGATATATAGCTCGGCGGCCTGCTTGTGCATACCTGGAGCACTGCTGAATAGTTACAGATCTATAGTTTTCGAAACTATAAGCTTTTTCGCTGAATAATTACACTTTTTTGTGACAATTTAGCGTCAGGCAAAAACGGTGGAAAAACCACAGCCTTGAGATGTTCACCGCCACTGACTCCTTACTCCTTTTTTTTATAAAAGAAGACGGTGTACGGCTCCGGGTCTCTCACCTGCTCCGAACGGACAATAACATATTGATTTTCCTCAAGTTCCGGGAAAAAAGTATCCCCAGCCACCTCACGATCAAGAACGGTGAGAATACACCCGGTCGCCCTTTCCAGCCCAAGGCGGTACAGTTGTGCCCCGCCAATGATAAACACCTGTTCCGCAGCTCCGCACAAATCGAGAGCTTTTTCAAGACTCCCTGCAATTTCGCAGCCAGGGGCAATGTAGGCATTATTCCGGGTAATCACAATATTTCTGCGGCCGGGTAGAGGCCGTCCAATTGACTCGTAGGTCTTGCGTCCCATCAAAAGGACATGTCCCCAGGTTATTTCCTTAAAACGCTGCTGCTCGCCTGGAATATGCCAGGGGATATCATTATCTCGGCCAATGACACGGTTGGCAGCCATGGCTGCTATAAGGATAATTTCCATCTGTTGTCCTGATATAAAACATGCAGGGGATCGCTGAAAAAAACATCCGGGTTGTTTTCCATTCCCCAGTGAAACGATTCTACCGGAAACCCTTCAGAAAGCCAAATGGTGGATATGTGCAGATGAGAAGGCATGGGCCTTTTTTTGAGTGCCCTATCTGCTATTGCCGCTATTTTTCCCGAATACTTCACTTCTGCGCCACCGGCAATATGAGGCAAAGGATCCACATGCCCGTACAGGCTGTAAAGCTGCAGATTATTTTCATCAAAAATTCCATGCTGCAGCAGTATGGTGCGGCCAATTAAATCATCAAAGACACTGACAACTTTACCGTCATACAGTGGAGGAACGAATATGCCGGGAGCAAGAGACTTTCTTATCCCCTGATCTGTCATGTAAAAACAGAAGTCAACTCCCTCATGGGGATGGGTCCTGTTTCCTCCGTCCTCCCACCACTTCTCTGTCTCTCCGAATTGCATTCCCTTTTTAAAATGCCATGCGGCAAAACCATCTTCACCGGAAAGCCTGTTGAGTGAGAGAAAAACCTCTGTGAATGCCGATGGCGGTATGTCGCTGATACTCTTCATGACTTATAGAGACAAGGCCTCTGCCAGCGCTGTCATTGTTTCAGAAAATCCTGCGGCAAAACTTATTTCAGCCATCCCCGACAAAGCCAGCTCCTTATTAATCTCTATAATGGAGCCACCGCCATGACGCACACGACCTGGAATCATGGAGGCAGGGACCACCTGGCAGGATGTGCCGGCAACAAGAAGCAGGTCAGCACCTCGCAAAAGATCTTCTGTCTGCTGCAGAGCAAGAACAGGAATCTGCTCATCAAAAAAGACGACATCAGGCTTCAAAATGGCAGAACAGGTTTCACATTCCGGGGGAAGCGCCATGCGGTGCACTTCATCCAGCTCATATTTCCTGCCGCACTCCAGACAGGTGAACGCGCGTATTGAGCCATGGAACTCGACAACTGTATGGCTTCCTGCCTTCTGGTGCAGCATATCAATGTTCTGGGTTATTATACCCTTCAGGATACCGGACTTTTCAAACTCAGCCATAGCCATATGACCCGCATTAGGCTCCGCATCGGCAATACCAATGAGTTCCCTCAGCATATTCCACACCTTCCGGGGGTCCTCTTCAAAAGCGCCTAATGTCCCGTATTCCATAGGATCAAAACGGGCCCAGAGTCCTCCGGCACTGCGAAAATCGGGTATCCCGCTCTCAGTACTGACACCGGCCCCGGTCAAAGCAACAGTCTTTCGGCTTTGACGCAGCATTCTGGCTGCTTTCTCTATCGCCTTTTCCCTCTCCATATTTCCTTCTCCGTTACGCCCCTGTTGTCAAGTGATCGCCAAGCCCCTTATGGGAAGAGAGAGTCCCATCTTCCCCATACAGGAAATGTAACGTTGCCAGCATATTCGGCGGCCTGTAGTTTCGATCCATGTGCATTCTGTCGACTACACTATGATGCAAAACAGGATACTCTTCAGAAATTTCATCATTTTTATTAACCCTTACCCACCGACTGGCCAGTGTCGCCCTGGCAACAGGAAACCATCTGTCCTTCGGGTGCATTATACCAACAGGGGAAGGCTTGAGGGTGATATCGTCCGGTTCAACGGCACAGGGCTCGCCTGCATTTCTCAAATTGGCGTAGTCTATATCTTTCGGAGCGATACTTTCCAGGCCAAGATTCCGTTTTTTTATTTCCCTGAGAACAAAATCCAGCGCGATATCAGAGAGGCCGTCATGGAAAAAACCACCGCCAACATCGCCGTGGGACCCTGGAAACCATATCTCTGTCACCCTCTGGTCCTTATTCATCAATGTCGGCTGAAAAGCGATCCTGTTTTCATCCAGAGCCACCAGGTGAAGGGCTTCCTGGACCCCGGCCGCCACGGTGTTATTTTCAAACACCACATCCGACACCGGCTTTTCATCGTCATCAAGGTTAGGCAGGCCAAGGGAGGCCACCGTATCAAAAACAGCAAGAAATCGAATTGCGGGTATTGCTTTTACCCCGTGCAAACCTTTCTGATGGAGGATGGCGGCAAAACGCCGGGCCAGCGCCGCCCCCCGGGAAAAACCAAACAGATAGACAGAATCGCCATCCTGCCAAATTTCCGACAAATCCTTCCGGGCCCTGTTCAATATCCTTCCGACATCCAGATTTTCCGGAGCAAACACCACATTAAACAACCTCTGCAAATGATTGCCATACGTGCCGACACCAGAATAATACAGGCCGTGCTGCCTTTCATTCTGTGCCTTGTTCAGCATATTGCCGCCGAGCAGAAGATGCAGTTTGACAATATTGGTGATACTGCTGTCCTCTATCCTGCCAAGCCCAAACCACTCCCGTTCCTGCTCAGCATCTTTCGGATGGTTATTTGTTCCATCAAAACAGATGGTGATTTTTTTACCCATTTTCCGGTCCTGCTTTTTTTATACTATTTTTTTCTTTGGCCCCCTTGCATATAAATGTATATATTATCTTATACATTAAGTTAAACAAGGGGTAAAAAAATGGACCGATTCAAAAAATTTCCGTTTGGCAACATTAATGATATTGAAAAAGAGTTCGGGCGCATCGTACGTGACCTGTCATCTCATCGTTTGTTTCCCTTCCAGACCACCAGCCAGACACCCGCAACCGATATTTATGAAACCTCGGATGAGTATATCATCTACATGGAAATCCCCGGTGTTGACCCAAATGAAATCTCCGTCATGGCCACCGCTGCCAGTGTCACTATTTCAGGTGAGCGCACTAAACCTTCTTTTACCGACACAATATGTATTCACCAGCTTGAAGTGGAGAATGGTCATTTCGAACGCTCCATACATCTTCCGGAAGCCATTGATGCCGATGCAACATCATCAACCTGCAAGAATGGCTGCCTCCTGATCCGTATGCCCAAGAAAAAAATCCAGACCCAAATCAAAGTAAATATCGAAGGATAAGGCCTGCAATGAGTGAAGATAAAAGCGAAGAAAAACAGGAAACAAAAAAAAGCTCCTCTGATCTAGAAAAAATAATTGTACCCGCCGAGCTTCCCATTCTGCCGCTCCATGGCTTTGTTTTTTTTCCAGGCATGGGCTTTCCCCTCCAGATAAAAAGTGATTCGGCCAAAAAACTGATTGACGATATTCTGCTCGGTGACAGGCTCCTCGGACTTTTCACACATAAACCCGCCGCCAGTGAGGAAGAACAGAACACCCCCCCGGAGGGAGCCATTGAAGAACACCTCTATTCCATCGGCGTAATGGGATATATCCACAAACTGATTAAAGGGCCGGAAAACACCTATCATGTTCTGACCAGCGGCCTTAAAAAAGTTCATATCACCACATACACCCAATCGGAACCCTACCTGAAAGCCGAGGTTGAAGAACTTGAACTGATTGAAGAAACAGGGAAAGAAATCGAAGCGTTTGACCTTAACCTCCGCACCCAGTTCAAAAAACTGGCTGAGCTGACCATGCTGCCCGCCGAGGTCAGCCTTACCGCGGAATCTATCATCAGTCCTTCTTTTACCGCCTATCTCATTGCCTCCATGCTCCATCTCCCCATTGAGGAAGAACAGGCAATTCTGGAAATAGCCAACTTGAAAGGACTGCTGCACAGAGTAACCGCTGACCTGAATAAACGGCTGGAAACAGCTAAAATGAGCCAGAAGATTCAGAAGTCCGCCAAAGACGATATCGACAAAAAACAGCGGGAATTCTTCCTTCGCGAGCAGATGAATGCCATCAAAAAAGAATTGGGAGAAGACAAGGACAACGTTGAGATTGTTGAACTGAGAGCCAAATTAGCAAAAGCCAAACTAAGCACAGAAGCAAAAGAAGTGGCGGAGAAGGAACTGAACAGGCTGGAGCGTATCCCGCCCTCGTCTCCCGAATACACGGTTTCAAGAAACTATCTTGACTGGCTGCTGGATCTTCCCTGGGAATTTTCAACAGAAGATAATATCGACATCAATAAGGCCAAAGAGGATCTCGACAAAGATCATTACGGTCTGGAACGCATCAAAAAACGCATCATAGAATTTCTTGCCGTCCGCAAACTCAAACAGGACATGCACGGCCCGATTCTCTGTTTTGCCGGTCCTCCTGGCACAGGCAAGACATCTCTCGGGCAATCAATTGCGCGGACAATGGGAAGAAAATTTGTCCGCCTGTCTCTGGGCGGCGTTCGTGATGAGGCCGAAATACGCGGTCACCGCCGTACTTATATCGGCGCCCTTCCCGGCCGGATCATCCAGAGCCTTCGCAAAGCCGGTTCCAACAACCCGCTTTTCATGCTTGATGAAATCGACAAACTGGGCACCGATTTCCGGGGTGACCCGTCCTCGGCTCTTCTGGAAGTGCTTGATCCAGAGCAGAACTCCACCTTCAGCGATCATTACATGGAAGTTCCCTTTGATCTCTCCAAGGTCATGTTCATCACCACCGCCAATATGCTGGACACCATTCCTCCGCCCCTGCGTGACAGAATGGAAACCATCACCCTGTCAGGCTATACTGATGATGAAAAACTTCATATCGCCAAAAGACATCTTCTCGAAAAAGAACTTGACGCCCATGGCCTGACTGCCGACGACCTGACCTTCACCGATGACAGTATCAGGGCTATTATCCGTTCTTATACCCGTGAGGCCGGTGTGCGAAACATTGAAAGAAAACTGGCCGGAGTCTGCCGCGGGGCTGCCAGCAAAATTGCCGCAGGTGAACCCGGGCCTTTCAATATCAACGTCGAAGATCTCGAAGATTTCCTAGGGCCGGTTGAGTTTTTCCCGGAAACAATGGCCCACTCCTGGGGGCCCGGTCTGGCAACCGGCCTTGCCTGGACCCCGGTGGGCGGAGAACTCCTTTTTATCGAATCAGCCCAGATGAAGGGAAAAGGAGAATTAAAACTGACAGGAAAACTGGGCGATGTCATGAAAGAGTCCGCCAGTGCAGCCCTCACTTATATCCAGGCCCATTCACAGGAACTCGGTATTGACGAGGACCTTTTTGCCAAAAAAGACATCCACATCCATGTCCCCGAAGGAGCCACCCCCAAAGACGGACCGTCTGCAGGTGTTGCCATGGTCGTCTCCCTCACCTCACTTCTCACCGGCAGGCCGGTGCGTAAAGATGTGGCGATGACCGGGGAAATTACCCTGCGTGGTGATGTCCTGCCTGTGGGGGGAGTGAAAGACAAGGTCCTGGCCGCAGTACGATCCGGCATCACCGACATCATTTTGCCCGCACTCAACAAAAAAGATATTTCCGAGTTGCGTGAAAATGTCAGGGAAACAATTACCTTTCATTATACGACCGACATCAAGGAAGCTTTGAAAGTGGCTATTCCTTAGTTCTCTCCAGAAATTTCCACATCCAGTCGTTGCTTAACTAAAAAAAGCGGCGGAGAGGTTACCCTCTTCCACCGCTTTTTTTATCAGCTATCGATGAGCGCTATGCTACTCAACAGCACAGAAATTAACCCATGAAGCATCATGGACCCTGACATCGTCAAAGCCCAGGTAACGGAACATAAAGTAGGCGCTTCCGGCAAGCTGGCCAGTATTACAGCTTGTGATAACGGTATGCTTGGGAGTAATGCCATTTTTCTTCAGCATCCAGAGCAACTCATCCGGTTTTTTCAGCGCGCCGTTTTCCATATAGAGTGCGCTGAGAGGCAGGTTAATGGAGCCTGGAATCCTTCCGGCACGTGCCGCCTGACCGTGTTTGGCCAAACCTTTTGCCTGGCTGACGATACGGGAATCGATAATCTTGACCATATTATTATCAAGATTTGCCCTGACATAATCATTGTCAACCGTAAACCCTGGATTGACTGTGCCACCGAAGGCAACCTCTTCAGGCTCGACTTCCTCATCCGACATATGATAACCGGCCTCATGCCACCCTTCTATGCCGCCATCAAGATAAGAAACGTTGGTTGCACCGGCATATTCAAGTACCCAAATAATAAATCCGGCATTTTTCCCATCTTTGTCATATACGACGATATGGTCATCAGCTTTTAAACCTTGTTCACCTATAATCTCAATAAGTTCATTATCTGCGATAAGCTGCATTGGGAAATCATCATCCCACGAGTGGCGTAATCCTGACTGAATCGGATCTAGAGGGACAGCACCTTTGATATGCCCCTTCTCATAAGGACCTTCCCCTCTTGCATCAACAATTTTCACACCTTTTTTCCCGATGTTATCATGCAGCCATTTGGCATCGACGACCATGTTATGCCTGACTTTGCTGGTATCAATATTGAGAGGCATGACCTTTTTACGCTTCTTGGGAACCTTGTTGTCCGGTACGACAACCTTGGCATTTGCCTCTATTTCGTAGTCAAGAAGATCTTTTGTATCCAAAAAGAGCTCTCGGTTTCCATGGCAGTTATTACAGTTGGCTGTCTGCCAGGTTTTACGCTGAATATTATGCGGTGAAGTACGCTTCCAGTTCGGAGTGTTGCTGAAGTTGGTGAACGCGTCTTTCACATAGAAATCAAAAAGTTTCGGATCCGTGGGTTCATGACGGACCAGGATATATTTATTCGTCTGGTTCGGCTCATCCTTGTCATAGTTAAGGCCAATTTTCATGCCTTCAACTTCTTTCTGGTTCTGGAAGTAGCGGAGGCCTTCATCGTCTTTACCGGTATGACAACTGTAGCAATTGACATATGTCTGGGAATGACATACCTGACACTGGACTTTACCAACATGCAGATTATGATCTCGCACAGATCCATATTTCAGGTCCTGATGACAGTCCTCACAATTCACCATCTCTTTCAGATGGTAGCGGCCTTTCAAGCCTTCAGGAGCGGCAGCATGCATTTCTTCTGCCGGATGACAGGCCACACAGTCCATATCATACTTGGTCACATGAACGTCACCCTCACCGCGAGATCCGTAGTACTCAGCGCCTACCCTACTGCCATGACAGGCAGTACACTGGTTAAACGGATCAGACCGTTTCTGGAACATATGGCCATCTATAAATCCTTTCTTGGCAAATTTCGGACGGCTGACATGACACCCGCCGCAACTTGTATGACATGCAGCACAATGACCTTTACGAGCCTCGTCAATTTCATGCCACTTGTTCATATCAGAACGGGTTTTCAGCACTGTTGTAAAAGTTGATAGAGTAGCATGCAGAGAATCTTTTGCCGTAGAGACTATATCTTCATGGCATTCCCCACAGGCACCTTCAGGATTGTTAATGGATGGATGGGGATCAAAATCTTTATGGGCGCCGGCTTTAGTTTTATCAGCAGGATTTCCACCGTGACAGTTTTCACAGCCGACCTCGCCATGATCTGTTTCCAGAAAATCACCAGACACCAGAACTTTTTCGACTGGCCCCAACGGGGCCACTTTTCCGCCTCAGCCTGCACCTGACTGTTTGGCAGACCCCTTTTTCTTGACGACAGTTATATTTTCTTCCAACATTACTTCGTCAGTATGGCAGCCGATACAGCTCGACTCACTTGCAAAGGCCTTCCCGACACCAATAAAGGGAATCAGCCCTGCGGCCAGAATGGTGACACATGCACCAAACAAACATCGCTCTTTCCATTTTTCCATGCTCTACCTCCTCATTGTTTTTGAAAAAAACATTCATTCAGTGTTCATCGACATTAGGTAAGAACTTAGCGGTATGGCCGTGCTTGCCGACCAGTGCGTTTTTAATTGTCTGACTTCATTGTTAATCATCATCGGAATCTAATTCTTCCCACCCGTCGGTCAGGGTTTCAAGAAAAACAACTAGATCTTCGAGTTCCTGGTTGGTCAGTTTCAGATTGCCGAGTTCCTCCCTGTTCACATTCTCGGCAACTTCAGGGTCTGGCCAACAGGAGACGTCACGAGTGTTATAGAAGGCCAAGACATTGAACAGCGTCTTATATACACCATTGTGCAGATAAGGGGCGGTGATTGCAACATTGCGAAGAGTTGGTACACGAAATTTGCCATTCTGCGCCGGATCATTGACAGTCTTTCCCAACCCCAGGTCAATGAAGGAAAAACCGTCAGGGTTCAGCTCAGGAGGTAAAGAGTAGAAAGGATTTTCCGGATTCCGAGGTGTCCCCAGATTGTCATATGTGAAATCAGTAAAAAGCGGCGGGGTCCCATCCTCTTCAGGTCTGCTTGGATGACAGGCAGCGCAGTTTCCCTTCTCTTCGTCATCAAAAAGCTTTAAACCCCGTAATTCCTGTTCACTCAATTCAGCTTCACCCCGAAGCCAGTGGTCATACTTTGAACTGAAAGGATTTACCTCGGGGGTCATCTCATAAGCCGCAATGGCATCTGCCATGTTGTCGAAAGCCAAGTCTGGAGTACTCAGGGCCTCAGATCCGTAAACTTCAATAAAAAGAGAAGCATAGCTAAGCTGCCTCAGTTTCTCAACAATGGTCAGCGTATCAGGATTGGCCATTTCCAGAGGATTAAGCGGTGGCCCCTGGGCTTGCTCGGCCAAAGAGTTAACCCGACCATCCCAGAAAAGCCCGCCAACCCAGACGTCTTCTCCTTTGTTGAAATGCAAAGGCGGCACAAAAGCAGCATAGGAAACAGTCATATCATTTCGATTGCCGAATAAACCGGGACGGGCTCCTTTGGAAACCGGCAGACCAGTTAAAGGATCAGCAAAGGCTATTTCAGGATCGTGGCAGGCTGAACAGTCCTGACCTGGTGGTGTCGAAAGGCTCTTCTCAAAAAACAGCAGCTTACCAAGGCGCTCCTTGGCATTAAAAGATGAATCAATTGAGACGACAGGTAACTCGTGATCATCTTCATCATGATCGTCATGTAAATTTTTAGCACAGCCACCGAGAAGGAACACCGCCAGCAGAGCAATGACGGACAACTCGCATAAATGAAATCTTTTCTGACCAACCATACCTCTTCACCTTTACTATATAAATTTAACCATTTATTTCTTCTTCCCTAACTCCCATTAGGTAATAGTGTCCAATGTACCCCATCCCCCTCAAAACGCACTTTTTTTTTTGAAAAAATTCAGTTTTATTCCGGCAGGACTGTATGGTTGCCTGTAGATAATATCGGCCCTTACTTATTGGAGGCCTCATAAAAAAGAATTGTAGCATTGGCGATTCTTTCATACATTTTTATCTGTCGTCGATGGGGTGCCCAATCAATAAGAAAGTTCGCAATGGCATTCCACAGGGACACCCATGCCGCTATATTGAGTCCTTCGGCAAACACATCTGCCATGACAGTTTCATTGCCAGCAGTTTTCTGGTTGAGCAACACTGACAGAAAAAGGATTACAACTCCGATAGAAAAGAGGATAAAAGAGGACCGTGTCATTCTCGCCAACTCACGGAACTTAAGCTGCTTCAGATAGAGAAAATAATTGTAGATACTCGTTTTCACACGAGTCGTAAGATTAAAATCAGCTGCGGCAGTAAAGCGAAATTGGATAACAAAATCTTCTTTCCCAATTTCGCTTACAGAATCGATAATATAGTCTACGAGATCCTGATCCAGTTCTTTTTTCACATACGGTGCATGCTTATCAAAGTCATTATATAGATCCTCAACCTTTCCCGCTGCAATATCAATAATGACCTTATTTCCGGAAGTCCGTGAATAACGATCAAGTATCTTTTTTTTCATTTTATCAATTCCAACCATAAAAACAAGCTGACCGGGAAACCCGATGCACCAGCGGCTACAGCCGCCCTATGGGCGTCATCTGCTGCGCCCTTGGCCTCCCTTGCTGTTACCTTGTCCGCCGCCGCGACCACCACCGTGCCCGCTTTTGCCTCCGCCGTATCCGCCCTTACTGCCTCCAAACCCACCTTTATCACCACCAAATCCACCTCTACCACCGCCCTGTCCGCCTCTGCCTCCGCCCTGTCCACCTCTGCTGCCGCCTCTACTATCACGCTTTTCAGGGCGTGGACTCGCCTCATTGACCTTAAGGGGTCTCCCTTTCAGATCTTTACCGTTCAAGCCTTCCATTGCAGCCTGGCCCGCAGCTTTGGAGGCCATCTCCACGAATCCAAAACCTTTTGACTTGCCAGTCAATTGATCGTTAATAATGATAGCGGACAGAACCTCTCCGAATTCTTCCAACGCAAGCCGCAAATCCTTTCCAGTGACATCGTATGACAAATTCCCAACATAAATCTTCATCCTGATCTCCTTCGCAATGAGTTAGTTCCCTCAGCCTGTCTAATGAATTAATATCTGTTCGAAAACTACCATTTTAAAATGAACATGTTGCCCCGAATTTTATTCCATTTCTGAAAAATATACCAAGAAAATAGGCTCCCATTAGACAATAAAGAAAACACCATTCTCCTTTCTTACAGGTACCTTATATAAACGAGTCCATAGCCTGTCATTCTTTTTTCGTCACAGGAATAACCAATTCTCATTCGGAAACGGCTATTAGAACAAATTGTTTCCGAATGGAAACGAACTAAATCTTTGGCATTCCTTTTATGATATGGTATCTGGAATCAACACTCACGGCGGTTCAAAAGAAAAACTGGATGGTTCATTTGTATACTTTTTTATTGAGAAAAGACATTCTCCCTGTCCATTATTATTGTTGGAAGACCCGCCTTTCCACTCTCATTCCCCTGGCACTATTCGCCGCTCTTTTCTTGCTGCTTTCCGGCTGCACGTACACAGTTAACAACACTTTTCCTCCTGCAGTACCGGAAGCTCCTTCGTATTCACCTGCAGACCCATCAGGCGACATGCTTCCCCATCACTGGTGGACCGTCTTTGATGACCCAAAGCTTAACGCCAGTATTGACAAAGCCCTGTCAGACAATTTCACCCTCAAGAAAGGCTATGCCCGGATGTCCCAGGCACTTCATAGCCGAAAAAAAACAGCGTCTCTTCTCTATCCCCAGCTAGACAGTAATTTTTCCGGAACTTCCACCTGGTTTTCCGGTGAAAGTCAGGAAAACCGTAATAATCTCACCCTGGATCTTTCATGGGAAATTGATTTCTGGGGCAAACTTTCGTCTGCCGACAAGGCGGCTTTGTTTGATTTTGAAGCCGGCAGAGATGATGTCGAAACAGTGGCACTGCTTCTCAGTTCACAGGTAGCAGACAACTATTTCCAGCTCATCGAGCAAAAACTACAGCTGGAACTACTAGAAAAACAGATCAAGGTCCATGAGACTTTTCTTGACCTTATAACGCTGCGATTTGCAAACGGTGCTGCTTCTGTTGTCGATGTATATCAGCAGCGCCAGCTCCTTGCTGCCGACCGAGCCAAAATGCCCCTTATTCATACCCAGATAGCAACCCTTGGAAATCGCCTGGATATCCTCATGGGTATGGCCCCGGTCAGCACTTCACTGCCGACAACCTATTCCCTGCCCTCTCTGCCTCCGATACCGCTTCTTGGTGTCCCGGCAGACCTCCTGCAGAACAGACCTGACTTGCGGATGTTACACAAAAACCTCCTGGCTGCCGACCATCGAGTTGCTGCTGCTGTCGCTGACCGGCTGCCGCAGATCACCATCGGCGGCACCGGGGGACTGCTCAACGGTGATCTTTTCCTGACTCTTTTCGGCGATGCCTTTGCAAGCATTGTCAACTGGGGAAGTCTCAAAGGTGAAGTTGAAAAACAAAAGGCTGTTGTCCAGGAAATACTGGCAGACTATTCACAAAGCTATATTACTGCCATTGAAGAAGTTGAAAATGCTCTGGTAACTGAAAAAAACCACATGGATCTCCTCAAGGCCCTTGATGACCAGCTGATCATATCCCAGGCAACCCTGAAGGAAACACGCAACCAATACATGCAGGGCCTAACTGATTATCTGCCGGTCCTCTCTGCACTTGTCTCTCTGCAGAATCTCGAAAGAGACATACTGACACGACACAGACAGCTCATTTCAATTCGTATCCTGCTGTACAGGGCATTAGGTGGAGCACCTATACTGGATGCTTTTCCACCTGCAACAGGATGAACACATATCTCACAGAGCTCTCAAAGGCGCAGAGAAAAACAAAAAAGCTCTGTGACTCTATGCACCCCAAGGGCATTTCCTTCGGGGCAACTCTGTGAGAAATTTACAAAAAGAAGGTCCATATTAATGAAATTTTTCATTTCCATACTTGCCCTGGCACTGGCTGCAGTCATATCTTTCAGCCTCTATGCCAATAAACCCAAAACAGAAAAGAAACCTCCAGAGCGGACTGTTCCCATTGTTAAAACGCTTCATGTCCAGCCAGCCAGTGAACAGGTTTTTCTTGAGGCTTATGGTACTGTTATTCCTGCCCGCCAGATCAAACTCTCTGCCGAAGTGAGTGGCAGGGTCATCCGTCAGAATCCCGAAATGGTACCCGGAGGAGTAATAAATAAAGATGATTTTATTCTTGAAATAGAGCCGGCGGACTATACCCTTCAGGTTCAAGAATGCCTGGCAGAGTTAGCCAATGCCCAGTATGAGCTGGAACTTGAAGAAGGAAGACAGACAATAGCCAGGCAGGAATGGCTGCTTCTGGAAAAGGACCTTGAATCTTCCCTTGCCAGTAAAAGTCTGGCTCTCCGTGAACCCCACCTGAAACATGCCCAGGCCAAACTTGATGCGGCAAAAAGCCGACTGGAAGCAGCAGAACTGGATTTACAAAGAACAACAATCCGTTCACCATTCCATGCGCTTGTCCTTGAGGAGTTTGTTGAACATGGCCAGATCCTTGGGCAGCAGACACCCATTGCCACCCTTGCCGGGGCAGATCATTTCTGGATACAGGTATCGATCCCGGCTTCACTCATTCCCCGGATCACCTTCCCAAATGGGCCTAAAAAACAGGGAAGCACCGTCGAGGTCCTCCTTGAAGAAAAAAACGGCGGAACCGAAATGGTCCGCCACGGAAAACTGTTCAAATTACTCGGAGATCTCGACCCCAAAGGAAGAATGGCCCGTATTCTTATTTCAATTGAAGACCCGCTGAATTTATCTAAAAAACCGGACCCAGACTCCCTCAGTAAAATCCTCCTTGGCAGCTATATCAAGGTCAGGATAGATGCAGGCGTCATGGAGAACGTCTATACGATTCCACGACAGGCAATAAGAGAGGGTGATCGTCTCTGGGTTGTCAATGAAAATGGAATTCTCGACATCAGACCTGCACAGATACGCTGGCGCCGGGTTGATGAAATGCTTGTTTCCGCCGAAATCAAACCGGGAGAAGAGGTTATTATAAGCCGGCTCCAGTCTCCTCTTCCCGGAATGACTGTTCGCCTTGACAGAGGCAATGGTGTTGCCAAAACAGAGAACAGCACAATGATCACTTCTGAGGCGGCTCCAGATAATGGACGATAAACCAAACCAGAAAAACATACTTGCCTGGATGGCGGGCAACCCTGTTGCAGCAAACCTGCTCATGCTGATCCTGATCATTGGCGGCCTGGTTACGGCATCCATGATCACCCAGGAAGTTTTCCCGGAATACGACCTCGATATCGTTGACGTCTCTGTCCACTATCCAGGTGCCAGCCCGGAAGAGGTTGAAAAAGGTATTATTCTGGCTCTTGAAGAAGAAATAAGGTCGCTGGATGATGTGGAAAGGGTTACAGCTGTGGCCGAAGAAGGTCGTGCCCGAATCACCGTAGAACTCCTGTCCGGAGCAAATGCCAACAAAACACTCCAGGATATCAAAAACGGAATAGACCGGGTCACATCCCTCCCCGATGATGTGGAAAGGCCCCTCATCAG
Organism: Candidatus Desulfobia pelagia; assembly: GCA_014382295.1. GTDB lineage: Bacteria > Desulfobacterota > Desulfobulbia > Desulfobulbales > SURF-16 > Desulfobia > Desulfobia pelagia. The sequence continues at coordinate 15,813 of JACNJZ010000094.1, forward strand.
TCTGCAGACACGCAAACGAGAAGTAGTAAGGCTCGCTCTTTATGGCGACATAGACGAGTGGTCTCTTTTCAATATGGCTGACACAATCCGTGAAGAGCTGATTGACCTCCCGGAAATCACCCAGGTTGAGCTGCGGGGAATTCGCCAGCCGGAGCTCAGTATTGAGGTGCCACAAAAGACCTTGCGCTCTTTCGGCTTAACCCTTGGAGAAATAGCTGAGACAGTTAAAAAAAGGGCCATTGACATCCCTGCCGGCGGCATCAAGACTCCAGGCGGAGAAGTCCTTCTCCGCACAACCGAACGACGTGATGTTGCCAGCGAATTCGCCGACCTGGCCATTCTCAGCCAGGAAGACGGCACAGAAGTATCACTGGGTTCCATTGCCCAGATCAATGACGGATATGCAGAGACTGATCGGGAGGCATACTATAACGGTAAAAGAGCGGTTCTCATTTATGTCTACAGGACAGGGGAGCAGACACCTAAAGATATCTCCCTGGCCGTTCACCGCTACATAGACTCTCTCACCCCCACCCTCCCTGCAAATATAGGGTTTGCCGCCTACAATGACAGGTCCGAGCTCTATCAGGACAGGCTTAATCTTCTTCTGAACAACGGCACACTGGGCCTCCTTCTCGTCCTTGTATCCCTCGGCCTTTTTCTTGAGCCGCGCCTGGCATTCTGGGTATCCATGGGAATACCGATTTCAATCGTCGGCTCCTTTATTCTTCTCGGCTTTATTGGCGGCAGCATCAACATGGTTTCCATGTTCGCCTTTATAATAACCCTGGGAATTGTGGTTGATGATGCGGTGGTGGTCGGTGAAAATATTTTCCACAAACGCCAGTCAGGGCTGCCTCCTCTCCAGGCTTCGATAGAAGGTGTAAAAGAAATGGCAGCACCGGTTATTATTGCCGTAGCCACAAATGTCATCGCCTTCCTTCCTCTTTTGTTTATCTCCGGATCAACAGGCCGCTTTTTCGCTATTTTACCGGCCGTCGTTATTGCTGTCTTTCTCATCTCCCTCGTGGAATGTCTCTTTATACTGCCATCCCACCTGGCATATCGCCGCAAAGAACGAAAGGGGAAAATTTTCATTTTCCTTGATATGATACCGGCCTACTTCAGCAAAAAACTTGAAAGATTTATCGCAACTGTTTTTTCTCCGACACTGCGCTTTGCACTTTCCTCCCGCTATATGGTCAGTGCACTGTCACTGGCAATACTGATAATTTCCTACGCCTATTGGGACAGCGGCTGGATCAATTTTTCATTCCGCCCAAGCATTCAGACAGACAGCATTGATGCGGAAATAGAACTCCCCTATGGCACCAATATTAATGAAGTCAGGAAGATTGCCAGGCTCGTTGAAGAGGGTGGCTTCCGTGTTATTGAAAAAAATGGCGGCAAAGACATCCTTGTAGGCGCCATGACTGACATAGGACGAAACGGCAGCAATACTGCCGAAATCACCTTTAATCTCGTCACCCAGGATCAGCGGAGCCTCACGACAAAGGAATTCAGCACCCAGTGGCGAAAAGAAGTTGGCGACATAGCAGGCCTTGAAAAACTCTTTTTTGATTATCTTGTCGGGCCGGGAGGATCAGCAGCTATAAACGTCGAACTTACCCATCCTGACCCGCCAACCCTGGAACTTGCAGCCACAGATCTGGCAAAAATTCTATCCCAGTACAACGGCGTCACAGATATAAATGACGGGTTTGCCCAGGGCAAACCGCAATTCGACTTCAAAATGCTGCCAGAAGGACAATCCATGGGACTCAGCACCCGCGACCTGGGCAGCCAGGTTCGCCATGCCTTTTATGGCGCAGAAGCTCTGCGGCAGCAACGCGGCAGGGATGAAGTCAAAGTCATGGTGCGCCTTCCTGAATCTGAGAGGAAGTCCCTTTTTCACCTGGAGCAGCTCTTGATTCTGACCCCCGATGGCGGCGAGATACCGCTTGCCAGAGCCGCGCTGATGAAAAAAAACAGGGCCTACACCGAAATCAACAGGGTGGATGGCAAACGGGTTATCAACGTCACAGCCAATGTTGTCCCGGGCCTGGCAAACGAAAACAAAATACTCGACAACCTCAAAACCGAATACCTGCCATCATTACTGGCCAATTACTCAGGGCTTAAATATTCTTTCCAGGGAAGAGAGCGTGAACGGCGCCAGGCCGTGCATGATTTGTTTCTTGGGCTGGGCTTTATCCTTCCGGCAATTTTCTGCCTGTTGGCCATACTTTTCCGCAGCTATTCCCAGGCGGTCCTTGTGATGCTCTCCATCCCGTTCGGACTTACAAGCGCCCTTATCGGTCACATCATCATGGGATATGATCTCAGCATTATCAGTATCTTTGGGATGATTGCCCTCTGTGGTGTTGTTATCAATGGCGGGCTGGTCTTTACAGTAACAGCCAATCGCCTGCTGAGCGCGGGAGAATCACCCCTTGATGCCGCCTTTAACGCAGCAACCAGACGTTTCCGGCCTATCATGCTGACGGCTATGACAACCTTTCTGGGACTAGCGCCAATGATTTTCGAACAGTCGGTACAAGCCCGATTCCTGGTTCCCATGGCCATTTCCCTGGGCTACGGGATCCTGTTCACAACCATTGTCATTCTCCTACTGATGCCCGCCCTGTGGCTGATCTATCATGATGTGAGGAGCTGGAGATTTTCAGAGAAGTAAAGCAATGTCCGATAATGACCCAGAAGAAAAGACCCTGGATTCCGGCCAAAAACATGCAGGAATGACGAATAATGGAGCTTATTTATTATCAAAAATTAAATACAGATTAACTCGAAAGACATCTTGTACCCTCAGTTCCTCTTGGTCCCTGAATAGGTAAAAGCCTTGGCGATCATCTTGTAAAACGTGCCTTTGTCGATGCCGACATCCTTGCCGCAGCTGCACTGGATCTTTTGGCCGTTCATCTGGGAATTATACATTTTCTGGATGCGGGCCTTGTGACAACGCAATACCTCGCCGGGACCAATTTTATCATAGCGCCATAATTTACGCTTACATGCCGCACATTTGAGAATCAGCATATCAGGACTTTCATCACTCTTCTTGTCATATTGAAATTATTCGATTAAGGGTTACAAATACCCTTTACCTAACACCCTACACCCTATACCCTTAACTCATGTTTACCAATCTTCTGCATTTATATCAATTCGTCGACCAGGCCATGGCTGTCCTCCATGAACAGTTCCACGAAGAAGTAAAATGCCATAAAGGCTGCACTGACTGCTGTAATGCCGCGTTTGACGTTTCCTATATTGAAGCACGATATCTGCTCTCTTTTCTTGAGACTCTCGACAAAGACACCCGAAAACAACTGACAACACAGGCTCATGAAGCATCAAAGGAGTGGCAGGTCATGATCAGCAATCAGGCCGATCCCTCCGTTACTCGTATTCGATGTCCTCTCCTCAATGACAATGGCGAGTGTGCATGTTATCGAGCCAGGCCTGTAAACTGCCGGACATACGGCGTTCCCACTGTAATTAACGGAGAAGGGCACGTCTGCGGCTTGTCCGGTTTCGTCAAAGGTGAATCCTATCCGACCATAAACCTGAGCCCTCTCCAGGAAAGCCTCTACCAATACTCGATAGGTGCAGGAGGCGAGTCATGCGGCTCAAAACGCTGGACCATTGCCGAAATCATCCTGGAGCCTCAACGTCTGTTGGAGAACTAGAATTTTACGATATCACCTGGACGCCGTTACCGTATTATGCCCCATTTTTTAGATACCATCCAAAACTTTGTCCTGTCGACACTTGATGACAGGAATGACAGCGAACTGGTCAGAAAGATCACCCTGATGTACGGTCTCAGCAGCGTCGGGATCTGCACCCTTGTACTTCTTGGCACCCTTGCCCTTTTCCAGGGAGCTTTTTTCCTTGGGACCCTAGATTTTCTGGCCGCGGCAGTGCTGATCGGCATCCTGTATACTATCAGATATAAAGGCTGTTACACCTCCTGCCTATACACTGGTGTTGTTGTTATGTATTGTTTGTTTCTCTACCTTTTCTTCACAGGAGGAGTAAAAGGAACGGCATTCATGTGGGTTTACACCTTTCCTCTTTTTTCCCTGTTTCTCCTTGGCGAACGTCATGGATTAATAGCGACACTCCTGCTTTTTATCCCATGCTCACTCTTCATCATCTTCGACATAGTTTCAGACTCAATCCATCTTTACACTATGGATTTTGCCTTCCGCTTCATCCCTTCTTTTCTAGCTGTATTTCTTTTTTCATATATATATGAAAAGAGTCGTGAAACAACCCAAAGAAAGCTTGAAACAGTCCTCAAGAGACAGGACGAAATTATTAAAGAACGAACAGCACAGCTGACAGCCGCTGCTGATCGTTCACAACGCCTCTTCGACCTGGCATCAGATGCTTTTTTTGTTCATGACTTCCATACCGGCAAATTTACCGATACCAATAAACAGGCCTGTGAAAATCTGGGATACACCAGAGATGAGATTCTGACTTTCTCTGTAACAGACATAGATGTGGATTATTCCCCTGAAGAAGCCGCAGCATTATGGGAAACAATAGAAAAAGGCAAAACAGTCCTGATAGAAGGGAAGCATCAGCGAAAAGATGGTTCTACTTTCCCTGTTGAGGTCAATATAGGCGTCTTCCAAGAAAAAGACCCCACCCTCCTTCTTGCCATTGCCCGAGATATTTCCCAGAGAAAACAAGATGATGAAAAACTGCGCGAGAGCGAGGAGAATTACCGTTTACTCTTTGAAAGCGGAAATGACGGCATTTGCGTTTATCAGCAATTACCCGCAGGTATGCCTGGAAAATTTATCAAGATAAACCACAAAACCTGCGAAATGCTCGGTTATACAAAAGAGGAGCTGCTTCAACTTTCGCCAATAGATACTGTTGCTCCGGAAAGATTAAATGAAATCCCGTCAATTATTGAAGCCCAGCAGAAAGCAGGGGGACATTCCCTCTTTGAGACAACCCTGATACGCAAAGATAACAACAGGATAGAAGTTGAAATCAGTGACCATTCCTTTGAAGTGAAAGGACACCCATATACCTTATCCATTGTCAGGGATATTACTGAACGCAAGCAGGCCGAAAAAGCCCTGCAGAAAACCCATGATGAACTGGAAATAAAGGTGGAAGAGCGAACCCGTGACCTACGGGAAACCCACAATCAGCTTCTCCATGCCGAGAAGCTTTCTGCCATTGGCAGGCTTTCCGCATGCATCGCCCACGAATTCAACAATCCCCTGCACGGAGTAATGAATGTCATCAGCGGAATCAAAAAATATCAAGACATCTCAGAAGACTACCTGGAACTGACGGACATAGCCCTGAACGAATGCAACAGGATGAAACTGCTGATCCGGGAACTACAGCAGTTTAACCGGCCGTCATCAGGAAAAAACGAGTTGTTTGATATCCATAAGGCCCTTGACACCATTCTTCTTTTTCATACAAAGAATTTTGAAAACAGAAAGGTAGAGATAACAAAAGGGTATGATCTTTCCATTCCGGAAATCCTGGCTGTACAGGATCAGATAAAACAGGTCTTCATCAACCTGTTCAATAACGCTGCCGACTCCATGCCCGATGAAGGAGGCAAAATAATCATATCCACCTCATCTCGCGATGATATGATTTATATACACATCCAAGACACAGGAACCGGCATCACACCTGAAGACCACGAGAAAATTTTTGAACCCTTTTTCACAACAAAGCTGGCAGTGAAAGGAACCGGGCTTGGATTACCGGTTTCCTATGGAATTATTAAAAGCCATGGCGGTGATATTACTGTTACGAGTGAACCGGGTAAAGGCTCGACATTTATTATCTCTCTGCCAATAGACACAAGACCCTACAATGAAAAGAAAAATTCTGGTAGTTGATGATGAAATACTCATCCTGAAAAGCGTCACCGCTGACCTCAAAAGATCAGGGTATGATGTGGATACGGTGGAAAGCGGAAAGGATGCTCTCGTCATGGCTGACAAACACACCTACGACCTGCTCATCACCGACCTGATGATGGAGGGAATGAGTGGCCTGGATCTTCTGGCTGCAATAAAAGAAAAATTTCCGAATATGCCGGTTATTATCATTACCGGTTACGGGGAACTCGATTCGGCCATTGAAGCACTAAGACTCGGGGCGGCTGATTATCTATTAAAGCCCTGCAGCAACGAGGAACTCATCCTCAGGGTTGGCAATTGCCTTGAAAAAGTAGCGCTCCTGGAAACAATACAACTCTATGAAAATATCCTGCCAATCTGCAGCGTCTGCAAAAAGATCCGTGATGATGCAGGGAAAAAACCGGGAACAGGCGAATGGATGCCCTTGGGAAGTTATCTGCATAATAAAGCCGGTATAAGTTTAAGTGACGGAATATGCCCGGGCTGCGCCGAAGAGTTGTATGGGGAAGAAGAATGGTTCAAAAAATAACAACAGCTTTTTGTTAATACGTCAAAGCTTACGAATACAAAAAAACTCTGTGAACTCTGTGCCTCCGTGAGAGACTATCTACTCAATATTTTTCCCGTTCTTCCTTTCAGCTATCTCCGGGAAATGCGTCGTTTTACAATCATCGCAGATTCTCCTGCTAATCTGGACATCTGAATACTGGCTGAGATATGCCTCCAGTTGACTCCAGCAGCCCTTGTCATCTTTAACTTTCATGCAAAAAGAGCAAACAGGAAGAAATCCTTCCAGAATCTCCATTCTTTTCTCTGTTTTTACCAGCCGGGCATTAAGAACTCCGAAAACAACCCCTGTTACAGCCCCCAGAAGTGCATAGAAACACGTCATGAGTATATGTTCGAATGAAAATGCCATTGCAAAGGCATTCCAATTCAAGGTGTGTTGAGTTCCGTGAACATTCATTATAAACATCGTTGCCGGATGCAGCAGCACGACACCTCCTACAAGACCGACAACACCACTCATAAACACCATCGTCCCAACATTATAGCTTTCTTTCATAGAACTCCACTCATTCACTATTTTTACCCTCAGTCGAGGAAATGTATTCAGCCTCTTATTCTACCCGGACAAACTACCTGCCACAATATGCAGGTCCTTTTCAAAAAGACTCTATTTTAACAGATTTGTTCCCTGATTCTCCCTCCAACCTAAATTATAAGCAGAGCCAAACTGGGAGCCATCCTCAAAGATATTGACAAATGAACTTTTGCCGTCAATAGTACCGAGCCTGCGAGACTCTGAATGACAACTTTTCAAACTGTTTGCGAGTTCATCTCCTTGCATCAAAAAGCTGTAAACACCATCATGAGGCCCATGATAATCAACATGCTGAAGATGAGGCGGATATAGGCTTTTTGAGAAATTCTCCCATAGCAGATAGACCCGGCCAGCACCCCGCAGGCAACAAAAAGAACCGTGACCTTCAAATAATTCAGAACGGTAATGGTGGTCAGTCCTGACAGAGCATGGGCCACGGCCATCAGAATCCCGGTGAGAAAGAAAAACACGGAGAGTGTTGCTTTTATTTCATCCTTGGCCCAGCCGGTAAGGGTCGTATAGATAATGGTGGGCGGCCCGCCGGCACTGAATGCACTGCCAATTACTCCGGTAAAAAACCCGGCCAATACCGGCCATCCTTTTCCCATCTTTCTTGCTTTTGGAGAAAAAGCCAGAGCATAGGTTGCATAGCCAAGGAGCAGAATACCTAGCAAAAATTTCATCACATCGTTATTGGCCCCTTTCAGAAAGAGGGTTCCAGCCACAATACCGGGAAGGCAGCCGAAAAAAAGCGGCATTATCTTCTTCCAGTCTATCTGCGCCCGCAGCTGAAAAGAAAGAAAGAGGGTAATAACAAGACCATTTAGCATGCAAAGGGGCACTGCCGTTTTAACATCTATAAACAAAAGCAGCAGCGGCATGGCCACCAGGGCCGAGCCAAACCCCGATACCCCCTGGGTAAACCCGGCAAGAAAAAATATAACACCTATCCAGTACAGTTCAGTCATTGGCATCAAAAACAAAAGGCCGGATTTCCTGATGAAAATCCGGCCTTTTGTTTACATTATTAATTTTCAATTACGAATTACGAATGTCGGTATTCAAATAATTCCTCATTCGTAATTCCTAATTCGTAATTATATCAATACGACCTTATCAGCCAGACACCGCAGGGACAGGTGTCTGCGCAGAAACCACAGGCAATACATTTATTATCGTCGGAAACATACCTGAAGTCACCTTCTCCCAGTTTTTCCCGGGTGATTGCACCTGTGGGGCAGATAGTTTCGCACATATGGCAGTCACGACAGGATCCGCAGCTCATGCAGCGATCCGCTTCATCCATATCGGTATGAATACTAGGACAAATTTCCGGCTCATAGTGGGCCGGAGTCAGGTTGGTAATATTGACAACCTGCTTGGCAAACGGCTTCCACTCCTCGCCCTTAATCTCGGCCACTATGGCATGGGCCGCATTTTTACCATGACCCAGAGCATTGGTTGCAAGACCCGGACGCTCGACATCACCTACCGCAAATACTTTTTTATCCGATGTCCGGCAGGAGTTGTCTGTCTTGATCCATCCGGCGCCACCAACAGTCATTACCTCAATATTATCAGGCAGGAACTTGAGAGCGGGAACATCACCAATGGAGATAATGACGGTCTGGGCAGGGATAAGTTCTTCCGCGGCATCCACCAGCCCTTCCTCTGTCACCTCTTTTGTTGACACAGGCCATTTAAATTTAGCACCAAAAGCCTCGGCGGCCTTCTTCTCTTCACCAAAAGCAAGAGGCTTCTGGATATCAACCAGAGTCACTTCCTGGGCTCCGAGTTTATAACATTCGCAGGCCACATCACAGCCAACATTACCGGCACCGATAATAACTACCTGCTTACCAACAGCGGGAGGCTTGTCACTCTTTGCCTCCTTGAGAAAATCAAGGGCAGGAATAACGCGCTCATGACCTGGGAAAGGAATAGTCCGGGGTTCATGGGTACCTACCGCAATAATGACATAATCGAATTCATCCTTCAGTTCCGCGAATTTATCCTTAGTCATGTTGACATTGAAATGAACATGAATATTCGGTGTCTTCATGAAACGATCAACTTCAGATTCCCAGATGGCACGGGGCAGTCTCTCCCAGGGGATAACCTGGGCCAGTTTTCCGCCGATTTTATTGTCTCGCTCAAAAACATGGGCTTCAACACCGCGCAGGGCAAGCTGCCAGGCAGCATTCATGCCACCGGGACCGCCGCCGATAATAGCGACCTTCTTCCCTAAAGATTCAGCAACCTCAGGAGCAGGAAAATCTTTCACGGCCCGTCCGAGCATTGCCACATCGATACTCTGATCGACAACCTGGCGGGAACAGCTCTGCATACAGAGATTAGGGCATACCGAACCGCACACAGAAGCAGGAAACGGAGTGTATTCAAGGACTAAATCATACGCCTCTTTTTCCCTGCCTTCACGCATCAGGCGCAGTCTGTCTACAGTGGGGATATGCACCGGGCAATAATAGGCACATGGCGCAGCAGATTCCTGGTTGGCCCAGAAAGGTTTGTAGCGCCTGAGATCTCCCGTCTCAATAAGGCCGATGGGAGAACGGTCGAGTCCGGGAGCCAGATCGCGAAGAGGGTCACCGCCGCCAAATCCCTTATCCCATATGTTTTTACGGAATTCATGCATAGGCATGGGACCGGAAAACATCAAAGCACGTTCCTGGGGTGGAATAGACTCAAGTATTTTCCATTCGGCACGCACTGAAAGCATTTCGAGAAGATCCATCCGGTCAATGGCAGTCAGATAATCCGACATTCTGGTCATGAGCCACTGCCACTGTTCATCATTGGGAAGTACAGCCTTGACGTTGGTCCGTGAATACGATGTATCCGTCTCGCCCCGGTAATAAATTATACCGCCAACCATACCGACACAGGGCCGATATCCGAGCACATTTTTCGGAGTTTTGGAATCAACACCGCAGACAACAGCGACACCGCCGCAGTTAAACTCGGCAAAGGTGTCACCGCAGGAACCGAGCACCCAGAGTTCAGGCTTTTTATACTCCGGGTTCCACTTGGTCATGGTCAGGCCGCGGGAACCGATAGACCCCTTGACATAGACGACACCTTCCGCCATAGCATTACAGCAGCCATTGGTAGCGTCTCCAAGAACAGTAATAGAAGCGCCGATATTGAGATATCCCACATCATCGGAGGCGGAACCATGACAGGTAATAGTGGTGCCGGGCATCCCCATGCAGCCAAGTCTTTGACCGCAAGGGCCATGGATCTCTATATCTATGGGCTCGCCATTGTTTTTAAGGCGGCCGCCAACATTATGCTGACCATATGTTTCCAGGATAAGCTTATTCGACTTCTGAAAAGCCGCCTGGATCATTTCATTATATATTTTAGAATCAATCCGCTGGCCGTTTTCATCCAGCCCGTTTACGGTAATTGCGTCACTCACTTTCGTATTCCTCTTCTAGCAAACGTACTTAATCTGCAATTGATCAGCTGCTGCCTTATCCGCTATGCCTAGAGCATCAGACATTCCAATGGGCAGACTCTGAGATCGTCCCAACGGTGCCATAATTTTCTTCATCTCGGTATTAATTGCCATGAAGGTCTCTGCAACCCGTTCAGCCACCAGATCAGGATCAAGCCTGCGGTAGAGTTTCGGGTTCTGGCTGGTTATACCTTTCGGACAGATACCAACGTTACACACGTTACACCGATTCTGCTCACTGCCGAGACAACCGGCCGCTGCCTGCATGATATACTTACCCATATGGACACCACTGGCGCCAAGCATAATGAGCGCCAAACCATTCTGGGTAACATTGCCGTTTTTGCCAACACCACCGGCGGCAAAAATCGGAATCTCGTTCTGCTTACCCTGGGCACAGAGATCAAGGTAACATTCGCGGACGTTGGAAGCGATGGGATGGCCCATGGCATCCATACTGACATTATAGGCCGCACCTGTTCCGCCATCGATACCATCAATAAGGAGTGCCGAAGCATATGGATTTCTTACCAGGTTGTTCAAAACGGATTTTGCCGAATTGGAACCAGATATTTTCGGATAAACAGGCACCTTGAAATCCCATGCCATTGACATGGACTGGATCATTTTCATGACCGATTCTTCAATGGAGTACAGTGTCTGATGAACCGGAGGTGAAGGAAGATCAACATCCTCGGGAACACCTCGCAGGCGGGCAATCATCTTGCTGACTTTGAACCACATGAGCAGTCCGCCGTCACCTGGTTTTGCACCCTGACCATACTTGATCTCGATGGCTGCCGGCTCACACTGCATATCCGGGATAGCCCGGATGATCTCATCCCAGCCGAAATACCCGGAGGCAATCTGAAGAATAATATATTTAAGGAAAGGACTTCTCAGAACCCAAGGAGGACATCCACCCTCACCTGTTGCCATGACAACCGGAATGCCCAGAACTTCGTTGCAATAGGCAACACCCTGGAGAAGACCAAGCCACATATTTGGAGACAAAGCGCCGAAAGACATGGAACCGATGATAAAAGGGAAAATTTCCCTTACCGGCGGAATCCACTCCCCTGCCATCTGTCGCCGAAGATATTCTTCAGGAGACAATACGCGCCCCAGCAGGGTATTGACGCTGAACTCATGGCGCCCGGCATCAAGAGCCGGATCGGTGAGCATGGAGATCCTGTTAAAAGAAATCTTGTCCAGAAGGCTAGGGCCAGGCTCATTTCTTCGGCCGCCGCGTTTCCACGCTTCACCACCTTGAGTATTCACAAAACGGTGACGATCAGACACAGTGTTCGGCTGTGGCCTGATAGCCTGATTCGGACACACCTTTTCACAGGTGCCGCAACCAATACAGCGATTAGCTACTTCTGTTCTCTGGCGAATACCGACAAAAGTACGGAAAGAACTGCCGCGCTCACTTGAAGAGAGCACCAGCTTTGGCATACGCTGGCGCATATACATCAACTTTATAGCATTTACAGGGCAGACGGCTGTACAGCGTCCGCACAAAGTGCACCGGTCTTCCCGGTGCTCAATAACCCAGGGGAAATCCCCTGCAGCTAAGCTGCTTGGGGTAGAGGGAACTGATCGAATTGAGACCATATCTGAAACTCCTGTCTGTCTGGAGGTACAATAATTGTATGCTCACGCATAGGTTGATAATCTAAAGAAGGATCCCGGTCCGGAATCATGGCGGCAACGCCGCACATTTCCGAAGCAATAGCCCACTCGCCGGGCTTGCCGCCGATTGTGGCCGGACGCATTTTTTTGGCATCCATTGCCAGCAGGCAGGTTTCATCCGGCAAAGAGGCAATAACCGCATTGGGGCCGTCTATAATCAGGCGGCGGCAGACATTGCGCAAACCAAGGAGAAAATCTCCCTGGGGATGATCCTTCAACGCCTCTGTTGTCAGAGGGGTAATGATATGTTTATAGGCTTCAAGAGGCAGCTTCAGCTGTTTCACCACATAATGCAGGATATGAGCAAAAACCTCACTATCTGACTGATACCCTATGTACCCGGGAAAACCTTTACCGGACAGCCAGTCTTTAATCGGAAGAAAAGCTGTATTTTCGCCATTGGTCATGGAGGCAATACCCTGAATAAAGAAAGGATGGCAGGCGTAGAGATTGATGCCCCAGTTGGTATTCTGCCGTCCCTGGGCCATGCAAACCCGGGATTTAATGCGATGACTGTCGAGCCCCAGGGCCTCACCAACATCAAGGGGCCAGCCCACTTCCTTCATCATGGCCACATCCGGCCAGAATGAAAAAGCGGTAAAATCCCCGCCATTCTCTTCACCATCTTTGCGCAGGGCTAGTCTGGTGAGCATCATTTCAAGATCAATCTCATCCTGCGTAAGACTTTTCCAGGCTTTAGGTGTTTTAAATACCCGAAGGATATATTTATGCCTGTCTGTTGCCTCTATTTTAAAGAGATCCATTTCAAACTCATGATCATATTTCAGATCAAACCCTCTGTCCTGCATGAAAGCATTAAACCGATGCAAGGCCGCTTCGGTATGGGCAATTCCTGAGAAGACTGGATCCCTGGCATTATAACTGTAATCAGTAAAGTCGAGCCCTCTCAGGAGAAGACCCAGACCGCTACCATCATACCCCTCCTGCATAGCTTCCATTGCCTGGAGTACAGTATAGGGAGAAAAAGGCTCACTGGCAGTCTTTAACGCTAACCGACACATTACATTCTCCTTAAAATTTAAATATAAATAAGTTAAAAGTTGAAAAATCTAAAAATTTGTACAATAGCAAACATCAACATAATCCATACACTTCAGGCTGGCACGTAACAGCCGACGAGCATACAATAACACGAATTGATAGCACTGAAACTACACCATTGTCAAGAGAAATGGCCACCTGCATTACAAATGAACAAAAATGTTATATATGAGGGAACTTGCGCATTAAAAGAGATATCGCCTTTCACAGTTACCGAACAGTAACATTGGCACATTCACGCTGTACCGGCTTTTCTCCGCAATCCCTCCTGAGCCGCTGAATTGAAACTTCAGGCAACCTTTCAGCTCCTCTATAATCCACCATCAACCAAATCCGCTACAAAACTTCCTACCGCAACCTTGCTTTTGATTCTTAACGGAATTCTTCGTTCATCGGCCGTCAGCCATATCTGAATTTTCGCCTTTTTACTTTTTTTAAAAACGCCACTGATATGTTCGATCTCCGGTTCAATCAAAAAAGCATCGTACGTTGTGCCATTGATCGAAATAGTTTTACGCCCTTTAAACCAGGCAACACCTAAAACCGCCTTTTTGCCATCTGTTACCGGCCGAATAATATCCTGCCCTGTACTGAAGTCAAAAAGCCGACAATAATAAATCACAGAGAACGGATCAAAGGACCCGTCACTGATAGGAATCGGCGGTTCAGACTTGCCGAAATTAGAATACTGTGCTGTATTTTCTTCCCAATTAAAAGCAACAACTATATCCCTTCTGGTGGATCCTTCATTCTGGCTCTTCTTATACAGAAGTGAATGACTTACTGCCAAATCGGTATATCCGTCAACCACATCTCTTACCATATAGAAGACATCCACAAAGGAATTACTCTTTGCCGTCATCCGGAAATGATATCCTTCCAGCCCATCATTTTCACCAGACAAGACCTCAAGAGACGCTTCTCCTGCCGGAACAATCCCCCATTTGAGCTCGTAGGTTAATTTTTCCCCAACAGAAAAGGGCAATACTTCAGCATACCCTGACAAGGGAGACCAGAAGCCCATAATCACTGCCACAACAAGACAAGACAACAGGTTCATCATGCCCATTAAAAAACACCCATAAAAAGCTGACCAAAAACCATGACACCTCCCCGAAACAGTGAAACAAAATATATAAAAAATATGGATATTAGAATGTCGCTATGAGATACTGAATGCAGACGACATGAACCAGATCGGGAACTCCCAGTCTCCCACCCAAAACTATTAAAACACTCTACATATTCACATGAAAACCCTGATTAAAAAATTCCTGACCCTCTTTATTCCTCTTATAGCGCTGACTCTTATTATTTCCACCATTTTCTACACAACAGACCTGAAGGCCCGCAAAAGAATCCTTGAAGACCGGGAACAAATCAATATCAGCCAGCAGCAGGACAGCATTCGCAATCACCTTCAGCATATAGTCACAGACCTCATGGTCCTTGCCAACCAGCATCATTTTTACACGGATCACGGCACTCTCTCACATTCCGACACAAAAACAATAGCGGAAGACTTCCTGGCCTTTGCTCGTCATAAAAAAATATACGACCAGATTCGCTTTCTGGACAGCAGCGGCATGGAAATCATCCGCGTAAACGACAATAACGGCGACCCTGTTATCATATCCAAAGAGAATCTTCAGTCCAAAGGTCAGCGCTATTATTTTCAGGATACAATTAATCTGCAAAAGGGAGAGATTTTTGTCTCCCCTTTTGATCTCAACATTGAAAAAGGGGTTATTGAAGAGCCAAGGAAACCCATGATACGCTTTGCCGTCCCCATTGTAGATAATGACCTCTGCAAATGCGGCATAGTTATTCTCAATTACAAAGGCAACACCCTCCTCTCTCAGTTAGACAACCTGAAGAAAAACACCATTGGAGACCTCCTGCTGCTGAACAGTGACGGCTACTGGCTTCGGGGACGGAATCAGGATGAAGAGTGGGGTTTTATGTACAAAAACAGGAAAGACATCTCCTTTACCAAGAGTTTCCCTGAAGCATGGGCCCAAATAGCAGGAAGCGACTCCGGCCAATTTGTCGGAAAAAATGGAATGTGTACATTCACTACCGTCTTCCCGCTTCAGGAAGGCCTGAAATCCAGCACCGGATCACCGGAGGCGTATGCACAAAGTTCCAGTGTCCTCCAGGCCCAGGATTATCAATGGAAAATAGTCTCACATATCCCTACGGCAATCCTCAATGCACACCTGCACCCAAACAGACTTCCCTTTATAATTATTAACGTGCTGCTTGTTTTTGTCCTGGGTTATATCTGTTGGGCTGCAGCTGTCTTCAGACAGGAAGCTCTTCAGACAGGACAAAAGCTAAGAGAAAATGAACAAAAACTGAAAAAAGCCCAGCAGATAGCCAAACTTGGCCATTGGGAACACGACATTGAATCCAACGCCGTGACCTGGTCAGACGAAACATACAGAATCTTCGAAGTGGCCCCCCAGGAATTCCCGGGAACCTTTGAGGCCTTTATGGAAACAGTTCATCCCCAGGACAGAAGGCGTGTTCTCAAAGCATATACAGAGTCTATTGAAAACAAAAAACCATATGACATAGAGCATCGGATACTTTTAAACAACGGAACAGAAAAGTGGGTCCGTGAGATATGCCACACCGAATATAACAATAATGGCAAGCCGATACGATCCCTCGGTATCGTTCATGACATTAGCGAGGTCAAGGCCCTCCGCGGCATTGTTCCCATCTGTTCAAAATGCAAAAAAATAAGAGACGATGAGGGATTCTGGCAACAGGTTGATCACTACATATCCGAACATTCCACGGCTGAACTCAGCCACGGAATATGTCGGCCATGTTCTGATGAACTTTACGGCGGCCAGGACTGGTACGAAGAGGCAGTCCGAAACGGTGAAATTCCGGGCGCCTGAGCCCCACGCTATTCTACCAGGACACCATCCTTGAATTCACCAACCTGTCGGCTGCCGTCAGGAGAGACAAAGACTCCTTTCCCATTGAACGTTCCATCGGCAAAAGACCCTTCATATTTTGATCCATTGATCAAATTGAATGTCCCCTGACCATGAAACTTATTGTTAACAAATTCACCTTCATAATTTGCGCCGTCTGGAAAGGTCTTGGTTCCTAACCCATTAAGGAGACCATTCGTGAAATTACCTGTAAATACAACCCTATCAGGCATGGTCATTGTGCCCATTCCATTAGGAGAGTCCTGGGCAAACTGACCGACATACTTCAAACCTTCAGGTGTCGTCAACGTCCCCTGGCCACTGTATTCTCCTTTCTTGAATTCACCTTCGTACTTTACCCCCTGGGGAAAAGTGAATGTCCCTTTGCCGTCGGGAAGACTGTTTTTGAATTCCCCTTCGTAGCGTGTTCCAATGGGAAAGGTCATCACACCCATACCGTTGACACAATCACCCTCAAGGCATTTCCCATCCTCCTGAGCCCCTTCCGGCTGGGACACAACAGCAAAAGCCAGCGCAGGCATGAGGACGGCTAAAAAAAACATTATGGTGAAAACTCTTTTCATCGGAAACTCCTTTATGGGATAGTTTTAAGTTACAGGTTACAGGTTTTAAGATTTAAGATTTAAGATTTAAGATTTAAGATTAAGGCACAAAGCGTTTAACGATATATAATATCTTATAGATTTTAACTTTGTGCCTTTGTGCCTTTGCCCCTATGTGCCTAAAAAAACTTACTTACTTTTCCTTCTCAAGGGAAGACAATTGCAATATGGCGAGATTTGCGATGGTCAGCCCAAAAATAGCTGTTACAGTGGGGAGGCTGCCAAGAATCTGCCGCACCCTGCCCCTTTCAATTCCCTGATCGTGCCCTTGTTCGGGTTCATCAACAATTTCAACTCCGCTATAGGCAAAATCAATATCTTCGGTTGAATAGACACAGGGAATTCCTCCCTCGACCCCTCTTCGGCGCAGTCTTTTTCGAATCCTTTTTGCCATGGGACATTTCCAGGTGTCCATAATGTCATCAACCCTGATCAATGTCGGATCGGTCCGCAGGGCAGCCCCCATGGAAGAAATCACAGGGATCCCCTGCTCAGTAATTCTGACCAGGAGTTCAATTTTAGAATTCAAAGAATCAATCGCATCTATAATAAGGTCCGGTTGAGGGTCAAGCACCTGGCCAACCGTCTCTGCATCAACAAAAAGATTAAGTATTTCAACCTGGCAGTCAGGATTAATATCCCTTACCCTGTCCCGGGCCACTTCGACCTTAGGCCTCCCCACAGTGGACTCAAGGGCCAGAACCTGGCGATTTATATTAGTCAAACTAACCTGATCAAAATCAACCAGCCGAAAATGATTCACTCCAGACCGGGCCAATCCTTCCAGGGCATAGCCCCCGACAGCGCCAAGCCCGACGATGGTGACAGTCCTGGAGCGAAGCACATCCAGCCTCTCCGGACCGATAAGCCTTTTCAGCCGGGCAAACCTGTCATCAGCCACAGGAAGTGTTCCCTCTGCGGGTAATACTTTGAAATATTTGCTTCATCTGTTCCCTTTCTATTATTTAACGACAGAGATATACTAGCAGAATGTTCCGCACTTCCTCAAATTTTTCATTATAAACGTTGAACAGAGGTCGATGGGTTTCACTCAGTAATCGTTCGCAACTCTGACATAAAATGCCCTAATTTACCCAGTTAAATGCATTTTTTTCATTCAATTAATTGCAAATATTACATAACCTGTTATACAAATCTGCAACTTTTGTCTCAGAATTCTGGGATTGGAGTTACAGTTTTCTTATTTTGGGTACACGAAATCTTACTTCGTTCTCATCCGGAAAGTCGAAGGCTTAACGGATATTTAGAATAAGTTGTTTCCAATTCGGAAACGAATATTTTTTGAGAAGATCAAGGAAAACGAGGAGTTCCGCGGAGGCGTATGTCCATACGCCGCACAAGGAACCCCGCAGTTTGACGCAGAGATTCACAAAAAAGATCGTTTCCGGATGGAAACTAATTATAAATCTCGAAAAGAGGAAAAGCATTCATGAAAATAGTAGCTCTAAAAGAGACTTTTCCTGGTGAAAAGCGCGTTGCGCTGATCCCGGCATCTATTGACAAACTGGTCAAAAGCGGTGCCGACATCACCGTGGAATCAGGCATAGGCGAAACATGCCGCTATACTGATGCAGATTATGAAAAAGCTGGCGCCAAGGTCAGTGCCAACAGAAACGAACTGATCTCCTCCGCCGACATGATCCTGCGGCTTCGTAAACCTCCGGTTGAAGAAATTCCCATGATGAAGAAGGGAGCCATTCACATCAGCTACCTTGATCCCTTCAACGAAAAGGAAATCCTTGACGCCTGCATGGCCGCTGACATCAACGCCATCAGCCTTGAAATGATCCCCCGCTCCACCATTGCCCAGAAAATGGACGTTCTCAGTTCCCAGGCCAACCTGGGAGGCTATGTCGCCGTCCTTCTGGCAGCTGAAAAGCTCGACCAGATTTTCCCGATGATGACAACTCCTGCGGGAACAATCAAACCATCCAGGGTTTTCATTATCGGCGTCGGTGTTGCCGGACTTCAGGCAATTGCCACGGCAAAACGCCTTGGTGCCAGAGTCGAAGCCTTTGACACCCGCCCTGTCGTTGAAGAGCAGGTCCAGTCACTGGGTGCAAAATTCGTCAAGATTGATCTTGGCGAGACAGGCCAGACAAAAGACGGCTACGCCATGGCGCTGACCCCTGAGCAGATCAAAAAACAGCAGGAAGGCATGGCCAAACATTGCTCCCTGGCAGACGTTGTTATCACCACTGCCCAGCTGTTCGGCAGGAAAGCCCCTGTTATTGTTACAGCTGACATGGTGAAACAGATGCGGCCGGGCAGTGTTATTGTTGACATGGCTGTTGAATCCGGCGGCAATGTTGAAGGATCCGAACTGGATAAAGTTGCCGATGTAAACGGTGTCTCCATTATCGGCCTTGGCAACCTCCCTGGTGAGGTGGCAATCCACGCCAGCCAGATGTACTCAGCAAATATCACCAACTACGTCATGCATTTCTGGGATAAAGAGGAGAAAGTATTCAACCTCGACCTGGAAGACGAAATCATCAAAGGCTGCCTCATGACTCATAACGGGCAGATCTTCAGTGAAACCTATAAAAGTATTGTAAAGTGAGGATAATATGACTCCAGTATTTCTTACATTTGTTCTGGTCCTGGCAATATTTTTGGGATTTGAACTGATATCAAAAGTACCTTCTACACTGCACACCCCCCTGATGTCAGGCTCCAACGCCATTTCCGGGATCACCCTGGTTGGCGCCATAGCCTCTCTTCAGTTGAACCAGAACACCCTGGGAATTATCCTCGGCACTGGCGCTGTTATTCTGGCAACAATCAATGTTGTCGGCGGCTATGTCGTCACAGACAGGATGCTCGGCATGTTCAAGAAAAAAGAGGGGGGTAAATAATGGATCTCAATCTTCTCATCAATTTCAGCTACATCATCTCGACTGTTATGTTTATTTTAGGCCTAAAGATGTTGAGCTCACCAGCCACTGCCAGAAAAGGAAATATGATTTCCGCCATCGGTATGTTGCTGGCGATCTGTGCTGCCCTTGTTTCCCAGGGAATTGATTACAAATGGATACTCCTCGGCATGGCTGTCGGCGGTGGTATTGGTCTGGCAGCTGCACGCCTGGTTGCCATGACTGCCATGCCGGAAATGGTCGCCATATTTAACGGCTTCGGTGGTGCGGCAAGTCTGCTGCTCGCCTGGTTTGAATACAGCGGCAAATATCAGGGCCTCGAGAGTGCGCCTGCTTTTACCGCCTTTGTTCTCATCCTTTCTGTTTTCATCGGCGGCATGACCTTTTCCGGAAGTATGATTGCCTATGGAAAACTGAGTGAAAAGATCTCCGGCAAACCTTATCTTTTTGCCGGACAGCACATTGTCAACAGTCTCATCCTTATTACTACCGTAATCCTTGGCGTACTTTTTGTTCTCAACTCCGGCGCAGGAAACGGCTATTTCATACTGCTGATCGTCATCGCTCTGATTTTCGGTGTCCTGTCAGTTATTCCCATCGGCGGCGCAGACATGCCCGTTGTCATTGCCCTGCTGAACAGTTATTCCGGCCTTGCCGCCTGTGCCGCCGGTTTTGTCATCCACAACAATATTCTTATAGTTGCCGGCGCCCTGGTTGGAGCCAGTGGTATTATTCTCACCAAGATCATGTGCAAGGCGATGAACAGATCTCTTGCCAATGTTCTCTTCAGCGGTTTCGGTTCTACCAAGACAGCTGCTGCAGGGAAAGGCGCCCAACAAGGCGAGATCAAACCAGCCAGCCAGGAAGACGTCTACTACATCCTTGAAGCTGCCGACTCTGTTGCTTTTGTTCCCGGATATGGTCTTGCTGTTGCTCAGGCCCAGCATCAGGTGCGAGAGCTTGGAGAAATCCTTGAAGCGAATGGAACCGATGTTCAATACGCCATCCATCCTGTTGCCGGCCGTATGCCCGGCCACATGAATGTCCTGCTGGCAGAGGCCAATGTTCCCTATGACCAGCTTATTGAAATGGATGAAATCAATCCCAATATGGAAACCGTTGATGTTGCCGTTGTCATCGGTGCCAACGATGTCGTAAACCCGGCGGCCCTTGATGACGAGTCAAGCCCGATCTACGGTATGCCCATTATTGAAGTCCATCGCGCCAAAACGGTTATTGTCCTCAAGCGTTCCATGAATCCCGGTTTTGCCGGTATCGAGAATGCCCTGTTCTTTAATGACAATACCCGCATGTACTTTGGCGATGCAAAGGCTTCCATCACCGGCCTGATTGCCGAGTTCAAAGGGTAAAAACCAGCGTCAACACTCTCCTGCAGAGACCGGAAATCAGCAACTGATTCTCAGGTCTCTGCAGTTTTTTTTACCTGAAAGTAATTAGCGTTATAGGGATATGACCTTTCCCCGCATAGCCGTTCTCCTTATTGTCATCATCTGGGTCGCCCTTTTCGCGGCTCTCCTCCAGCGCGACTACTTCGTCAAAAAAATCAATCTCCACGAAAAACAGGTTCTCACACTTTCCAGGGAAGAGAGTTATCTTGGCGTTTACTTCCAGGGTGAACGAATAGGGTATGTCCAGAACAGGTATAGCCCCCGTGAAAATGGCTCCATCAGGCTTCTCCAGAACTCCCATCTTCTTCTCAATATACTAGGGCAAAGCCATCCTGTAGACATGAACCTCGAGGCTGACTTATCGGCTGATTATCTCCTGCAGTCCTTTTCTTTTGAGCTGGGTTCAACCTTCTACCAAATGAACGTAAAAGGGACCATTGAAGGGAATTCTGTCCATTATTCCCTTTCAACCGGCAAGGAAGACACCTCCGCCTCCATCACTCTGAAAGCCCCACCCATTCTTCCGGTAAACCAACGGGGCTACCTCCTGAAACAGGACCTTAAACCCGGTGACAAAATTCGAATTCCCTTCTTTGATCCAATCACCCTGTCCGGCAAAGAAACCACCATGGAATATCGGGGGAAAGAGAAGGTATTAATCCACAACAGGGTCTTATCCCTTCATCGTTTTATCGAAAGCTATGCAGGTATCAGAATAAACAGCTGGCTGGATGATCAGGGTAAAGTCATCAAAGAAGAATCCCCTGCCGGATTCATCTTCCTGGCCGAGCCTGAATTCAAGGCCCGTGATATTACCGGCAAAGGCGAGGAAATCCTCGGCGCAGTTGCCGTTCCTTTTGCCGGAGACATCCCCGACCTTGACAAGGCATCGACAATTACCTTCAGATTGACGCTGCCGGAAGGCTCCAGCTTTGACCTTAACGGAGACCGTCAAATCTTCCAGGATTCACTGTTGACTGTGACCAGGGAAACAATTCCTGAAGGGGATTTCTGCCGCGACCAGCAAAACAATCTTAAAGCCACTCCATTTATCCAGACAAACAATCAGGAAATAGCTGCACTGGCGGAACAACTGACCAGGGATCAGGTTTCCTCAACAGACAAGGTCAGGGCAATCAGCACCTGGCTCTACACACATATCGACAAACAGCCTGTGATTTCCATACCGGATGCGCTCAGCACTCTCAAATCGAAAAAAGGCGACTGCAATGAACATGCGGTTCTTTTTGCTTCCCTCGCAAGAAACAGTGGGATACCAACACGAATAGCTTCCGGCGTCATGTATCACGCCGGCAAATTTTACTATCATGCCTGGAATGAAGTCTGTATTTCTGATACATGGCTCAGTATAGACACAACAAAGAACCAGATCCCCGCCGATCTTTCCCATATCAAGTTTATCGAAGGAGGCATCCGTGATCAGACAAAAATTATAAGCCTTCTGGGAAACCTGGGAATTGAACTGGTTAATATAAATATGCAGAGGAAAGACTAATGCCGGAACCTGAAAGAAAACCAGAAGGACAGCCCGCCCTCGAGGTGACGCATCTTTCAAAAAACTTCAGCGATTTCAAGGCCGTTGAGGATATCTCCCTTACCATTGAAAAAGGCGAAATTTTCGGTTTTCTTGGCCCCAACGGCGCCGGTAAAACCACCACCATAAAAATGATGGCAGGACTTCTCAAACCGGACAGCGGTTCGATTACAATAGGCGGCCACAATCTGGCAAAAGACCCACTGGTCTGCAAAAAGATAACCGGCTATATCCCAGACAGGCCCTATCTCTACGAAAAACTGACAGGCCGGGAACTTCTTCAGTTTATTGCCAGCCTCTATCATCTTTCCGGGGAAGAATTTGAAAAATGCCAACGGTATCTCGAGCTTTTTGACCTGACAGACTGGCAGGATCACCTCATCGAAAGTTACTCCCACGGGATGCGTCAGAAACTGATCATGACCTCCGTGTTCATGCTTGATTCCCCTCTCATAATCGTCGATGAACCTATGGTCGGCCTTGATCCTAAAAGTGCCAGAATCGTCAAGGAACTGTTCAAACAGCATGCCCGCAGCGGAAAGACGATTTTTCTTTCCACCCATTCCCTGGAAATTGCTGAAGAACTGTGCAACAGAATCGGAATTATCCTCAAAGGGCGACTCAAATCACTTGGAACCGTTGACACACTTCGCAAAGAGGCTAAAATGGAAGGCTCTGACCTGGAAGATGTTTTCCTGGAACTGACAGGGGCCTATGAAGTCCAGGATGTTGTCAACGCCCTGCGAAGCTGACTTTCTACAAATCAGGGATAGCAACAGCATGCAAACCATGGTAGATAGGGAAGGCATATCACCATATATATTCGTTCATAAAGACGTCACAAATGACAAAATGATATTAATTTTCAAAGCGTAAAGGAGTAAGAGTATGTTCGCCAGAGTGTTATTATCCAGTATTTTGATTTTTTCCATTTTCCTCTTCTCAGGCTGTGCCGGGAAATCCTCTGATCAGCAAAAAGCAGCTATCGACCCTGCCGCCGCAGAAGCTACAGAGCAATCCCAGCAAAACCCCTGTGAAGCAGTTATCGCTGAAGCTGTCAGTGACGCTCGTACAACCATGAGAATTGTCACCAAATCATGCGAGGGCAACACCGTCGAGGCGACCCCTGTCTGGGGCCTCAATTACAAAGGTGCAGTCCATGTCCGCGTACTTGATAAAAACGGCACACAGATCGAAGATACATACGTTAATCCGTAAGAAGCTATACACGCCCTCAAAACAGGTGGCTCAAACAACAGCAGGTTGAGCCACCTGTTCTTCCTTCACAACCCCAGTTCCATCAGCAAGTCCCAGCGGAAAAGTCATTCCCTCGCCCATATTCATCTTTCGTCTTCTTTTTAAGTATTTGCAAATCAATGCCACACGGTGATATGATGGTTATTAATCTCCCGGGGTAATAAAAATTCATCATTATGGATCTGATTTCAACCCCACATGACATAAAATTGCATTCTCTCAACATAAAAACATTTGAACATAGACAATGACCACTCATGAAGCACCAGGAGACAATTTTCTCTCCCAACAGATAATTTCCCACTTCGATCTGATTTTCAGAGCCATTCCTGACGCTGTTATCCTCACGGACAAAGAGAGATGTATTGTAAAAGTCAATTCTGCTTTTACAGACCTTTTTGAATATTCTTTTGAAGAAGTCAAAGGGAAACACACAAAGTTCTTTTACATTAGTGAAGAAGCCTATGAGGAACAAGGGCGTATCCGTTTCAATCTGAGTGCAGAAGAAAAGCTCAAGCCTTTCGAGGTCCCCTACCGTAAAAAGAACGGTGAGGTTTTTCAGAGTGAAACAGTTGGCACAATTATCAATGATGAGGAAGGACGTTTCCTCGGCTTTTTAGGTATTATTCGTGACATATCGAAAAGAAAAGAACTTGAAAAAGATATCAAGGATGCTCTGTCATCGCTGGAACTTCAGGTCAAAGAAAGAACCAGATCTCTTCAAGAAACAAATAACAAATTAACCACTGAAAGTATTGAACGCCAGAAGACTGAAGAAAACCTGTGCAAAGAAAAAAACAAACTCGAAGCGGTTCTCGCCGCCCTTGGAGACGGTGTAACTCTGCAGGATAAGGATTTCAGAATTATCTATCAAAATGAAATTCACAAACAAAAACAGGGGGACCACACAGGAGAGTATTGCTACAAGGCCTACCAGGGAAAAGACTCTATTTGCGAAGGATGCCTGCTGGAACAATGTTATGCAGATGGTGAAATACACCGCCGAGAAACCAAAGCAGAGACCAGCAATGGAACAATCTACATCGAGGTTTCCGCAAGTCCCATAAAAGACAGTTCCGGCTCGATTATAGGCGGGATTGAAACCGTCAGGGATATCACCCAGCGCAAACGCTTGGAACAGCAGCTTCAACAGAACATGAAAATGGAAGCCATCGGCACCCTGGCCGGAGGTATTGCCCATGACTTCAACAATATTCTTTCGGCAATTATCGGCTACTCAGAACTCGCCAAACTCGTTCTTCCTTCAGAAAACAAAGCTGTTGCCCATATTGACCAAGTGATTCAGTCAGGGAAAAGAGCCAGCGACCTGGTCAATCAGATTCTTACCTTCAGCCGTAAAGATGATCAGGACCTGCAGGCTATCACACCGCATCTTCTTATCAAAGAAACATTAAAAATGCTGCGCTCCTCAATTCCTGCGTCAATTAACATCAAACAGAACATCGATCCGCAAAGCGGACACATCCTTGCTGATCCGACAAAAATCCATCAGATCTGCATGAATCTCTGCACAAATGCCCTGCATTCCATGGAAGACCAGAAAGGCACCCTCACGGTCGAATTACATCGCAGGGACGTAGAGACACATGATAATGCCTCCGCCCCATCCGGCCCTTTCATAGTTCTGTCTGTCAGCGACACCGGTCACGGTATGGATAAGGCCACGATTGAACGGGTTTTTGAGCCCTATTTCACAAAGAAAAAATTTGGGAAAGGCACCGGTCTCGGATTGTCTGTTATTGATGGAATCGTTAAAGGACTCAATGGCTTTATCAATGTAGAAAGTGAGCCAGGAAAAGGTTCATCTTTCCATGTACACATACCTGCCCTGGAAACTCCCAACCCGATTTCCGAGGAAAAGCTGAAAAAAAAACTTCCAATCAATAACGGTGATGCACACATTCTTGTTGTTGATGACGAAGCAACCATTGTCGATATGCTTGAAGCGGTGCTGCTGGCCCTGGGATACTCAGTCACAAAAACAACCCGAAGCCGGGAAGCACTTCAGGAAATCGAAAAATATCCAGACAAATTTGATCTGCTCATTACTGACCAGACCATGCCAGACATTTCCGGAGTGGAACTGGCCCAGAATGTCCTGAAAATAAAACCGGCCATGCCCATTATCCTCTGTACAGGCTACAGTTCTATGATTTCACCAGAAAAAGCCTGCGGAATAGGAATCAAATATATACAAAAACCATTCAAAGCCGAAGAACTTGCCGCCATTGTCAGAACAGCCCTCGATGAAAAAGAGTAACTGGGGACAGTGGGACAGACTACACACCTGAGATCTTGACGGCAAGGAGGCTTATGACCGCATATCGTGCCAGCTTCCCGGTGAACACCAGGAGGAGAAAAAGTATAAAGCGGATCTTCAAAACCCCTCCAACGAGACACAGAGGATCTCCCACAACAGGCAGCCAGGAAAACAATAACGACCACAGCCCATACCTGCCGTAAAACCTCTCTGCCTTTTTCCGGGACTCCTCACTCACCCTCAGCACTCTCTCCATCAACACAGGACTGCCATACACACCTATGGCGTAGGTGGTAACAGCTCCCAGGGTATTGCCAAGGGTGGCAACAGCAACTGAAGCCGCTGGATTGAACCCGGATGCCACAAGTGCCGCCAGGAGCCACTCGGATCCCAGGGGGATTATAGTTGACGCCAGGAAACTCAAGACAAATAATGCCGGATATCCCTGGCTGATATAAAACTCTTCCATTTTTGATAATGACTTTTAATGGGTATCCTGTAAAATTAAACAATTGCGGGAACTAAAAAACATAACGCAAAGGCGCTAAGACCCAAAGAAAACATTTTACAAAAACAACAAGTTACCTTTGCAACTCTGTGTCTTTACGTTAAAGAATGACTTTTTGCATGCCTGTCACAATTAATAATTTAACACAATGAAACGGACACTCCTAAGCCCTTTTTTGCTGTCAAACAGGAATCGTTTTTTCCCTGCCGGCAGATTCCCGACACGAACAACGAGCCTCCTCCTTTTTGCCATTACTCTCTGTCTCGGCTGTTATTTCCTCACTGTCAAAGTGGTCCACTACTTCCACAGCCAGAATGAACTTGGCATTATCCTCAGCCTCAAAATTTTCCAGATGGCATGGATTGTCATGTTTGCCATGCTGGTATTCTCAGCCATGGTTTCAGCTGTATCCACCCTATTTTTATCACAGGACAATGAAATTATTCTCAGTGCCCCTGTTCCGCCACAGGAACTTTATTTCATGCGCTACCTGACCACCACTGTCTATACATCCTGGATGATGGTCATCTTTTCCATCCCGGTTTTTGGAGCCTACGGCCAGGTATTTAATGCCGGGCCTCTCTACTGGCCCCTCATGCTCTGCACTGTTGTGGCAACGGCCTTTACAGGAACTGGCATTGCAATGGCCATAACCATTGTCCTGGTCAATCTCTTCCCTGCCCGCCGGACAAAGGATATCATCATCTATCTCTCCCTGTGCTTCGGACTGCTTATATACCTTATGTTCCGTATGCTGCGCCCTGAAGAACTGGTCAACCCTGAAAAATACGGCCATTTTGTTGAATATCTTTCCGCTATTTCAACACCAGCCGGACCCCTTGTTCCTGCTGCATGGTCTGCCAACTTGCTTTCCACCTATCTGCTGGACCGGGAGGTGGACTGGCTGCTGCTCGGTCTCATCATCTGGACGGTTCCAACCTTATACCTTGCCGGACAATGGGCCATGAAACGATTCTTTTTCTCGGGCTTCAATAAATCCCAGGAATCTTTCGGCGGTCATATCCGTTTCGGAGTGTCCCGCTATTATAAAAGGGGAATATGGCGGTGGATCTGGATCAAGGAGACCAAGATTTTCCTCAGGGATTCAACGGAATGGTCCCAGCTTTTCATGATTGGCGCATTAGTGGTGGTTTACCTATATAACTTCAAAGTGCTCCCTGTTGACCGCTCCCCGATCCAGGAAGAGTATGTTGCCAATGTGGTTTCGTTCCTGAACATTGGGCTTGTTGGTTTTATGGTCACTTCTCTGTCTGCACGATTCGTTTATCCGGCCGTTGGCTCTGAAGGAGGAGCGTTCGCAATGATTCTATCGGCTCCTCTCGCTGTCAGAAGTTACCTGCTCAGCAAATGTGTCTTTTATGCCGTTCCTTTTACTGTCTTCTCACTGTTTCTCGTTATTGTCTCCGACCACCTGCTCCACATCACAGGCCCGATGTGGTGGTTCAGCATCGGGATATCACTACTTGCAACCTGGACTGTTGTCAGCCTGGCTATTTCATTCGGGGCTCTCTATACTGATTTCAAGGAAGAAAACAAGGCGGCGGCCCTGGGTGGAATGGGTGCCATCCTCTACCTGTTCACATCCATGACCGTCCTTTTCGTCGTTATCTTTTCAGGGGCACTTCCGATCTACCGTATCATGAAACAGTGGCTGCGCGGTTTGCCAATAAGCCCTGAGAATATTGCCTGGACCGCGGCATGGGCTTTTTTTGCCCTCCTTCTGACTGTATCTACCTGTGTGATTTTTTTTCGAAAAGCAGTTAAACGCTTAGAAGTTTAGGTGAACATTCTTTATTTTTCTATTCTGCCAGCTTAGAAAGCCATACCGATACTGAAATGGATCACATATTCGTCCTCATCAGTTTCTTTATCGGCATTTGGATTAAAAGCCAGATCCAGTCTGGCAGGCCCTACAGGTAGGAGATACTGCACCCCGGCTCCTATTCCGATCTTCATATCCCTGAAAAAATCCTGCAGGGTTGCGTCAATAAGCTCTTTCTTCGACCCGGCCATCAAGGACTCCAACTGCTGGCCGCCATTGGGTGCGACATTTCCGGTATCAACAAAAAAAGAAGTAGCAATGGCATCTGAAAATTTATACCGCCATTCAAGAGTGAATACATTGTAGGCAGCACCACCGAGAGGCTGGTTGGCAGTATCAAGGGGGCCCAAATCCGATTCCTTAAAGCTGCGCACAGAATTTTCCCCGCCGTTATAAAACCGCTCTCCCACAGGAATACCTTCCTGATCGCCAACAGGAAGAATAATACCTGCGGCATAACGCATTCCAAGGACCGAGGATTTTCCTGTGGGCCGAAAAACTCGAGCTCCGGCCTTCAGCCTGTAGAATGAGAGAGTGCTGCCCACCAGCGGACTGGCAATATCCACCGAGGCAAACCCACGATACCCTTTGGTGGGGAAAAAATAATCATCCCGTGTATCTCTTACCAACTGCATGGTCATAATGGCTGTTGTATAGCTGTCTTCTGTCCCGCTGGCGCTTTCAGCCACATCAATATTAGTGGTGTTGCTTATGTCTGTCTTGTAGCCACCGGTGATCTGAATATTTCTTGGAAATTTCTTAGACAAATAAACAGCAAACCCGGTATTTTCCGTTGTAAAAGTTGGCTCCTCCCTGTAACGGTAATGGATTGGAAAATCCATCTCGATATCGGTTCCCAGCAGCCTGGGTTCAGTAAAAGCCATTTCTACGCTTCGTCCTTTCACGGAAACACCGGTCTGCAAACGATAGCGATGGCCATTACCAAAAAGATTCCAGTCTCGATAACCGGCACTCAAGCGCAGCAATTCATATGACCCCCATCCCGGCTCCACAAAGAGCTCACGGTTGCGTTTTTCCTTAATATCGACACTCATGCTCCGACTCTGGAGCTGGGGACCTTTTTCAAGCTCAATGTTTACGGACTGAAACAGGCCTGTTTCGTAAAGTGAAGAAAAACTTTCACGGACTTTCGCCTGGCTGTATGGTTCCCCAGCCTGAAACTTCAACTTCTTGTACACAAATGTCTCTTGGGTGCGGCTGAGACCAGATACGGTAATGTCATGAATTGCAACCAGAGTACCGCTTATAATATCTGCCTGCAGATGAACGGCCCCACTTTCTTTTTCTTTCTCCTCACTGGTCTGTATGGCCACATCAGCATAGCCCCCGTTTTTATACAATTCCTCCAACCTGATACGCAGCAGCAACCTGTGGCGTTGTTGGAATTTCTGCCCAATCAACTCATTCTTCTGCCCCTCAAGTTCTTCGTTAAACTCAGGCAACACATCGCCAGTGA
>JACNJZ010000124.1 GCA_014382295.1 Candidatus Desulfobia pelagia
TGGCGTAGGAGTAATAGCTGTAACTTCAATATACTTGCCGTCCGGCTTGTCTTTGAGCCTGTTGATGATCTTTAGAAAGTCGAGTTTTGCCAGTCTACCCATGGGCAGAATCTCGTCCTTCTCAAGCCCAAGTTTGTCTCTCCACTCCTCGGGAGTGGGCATGTTTTTTTCAGCAGCCTCAGATATTTGCCAGTCTGCCATTTCCACTGCGTTATAGGCCATTGTCATTTCCTCCTTTTTGCACTTTGATCTTATGAAAAACCTTTTCGTGTGAACCCTTACTCCGCAAACCAGAAAACATAATAGATCCCCCCCCTGTTTTGCAACCTTTTTCGAACATTTCAAACAACTTGCGGTACATGCAATACATGAAAAAGGGCGCAATGGACCAAAAAACAGTCTATTACGCCCCAAAGGGTACTTGATATCCTGACGGCTCAGGTTTCAGGAAGATAACTAGAAGTGTGGTAACAGTTATGTGATGAAGGCTATGATTCCACTGAAAGAGTATCAAAAATACCCGGGAATTCCTTCTTGAAATCATCGAGTAATGGGATCATCACCTCTCGCATTGAAGGATCGGCACCTTTCGATGTCCGGAGACGAAACATATGATACCATTGAAGCAGATTTGCATAGACAATAAGCTCTGTCTTGCAGGAGTTTGGCAGGACCGTGCGGGCTGCCTGGGCTGTAGATGTTTCCAATAAGCTGACATACAGTTTTTCGGTCTCAGCCATGGCCTGCTCCCATATCCTGTATTCTTCAGTCCCTTCCTGATAAAAGAGAGGCTTGATAAAAGTAACCTGGCTGCCGAACTTTGAATCACTATAGCGGCAATACCGTTGACTTTCCTGAAGAAAGCCGCAGGGACGATGCCTCACCATTTCATGAGTAACGGCACGGTTGACTATAAACTTAACAGCGATATAACGATGTTTTGCAAAAAGATCTGCCGGCATTTTTTCCACTTCGGAAAGAGGGATTTTTTCGACGTTAACACCCTGCTGGATCACAAGCGCACGCTTAGGCAGAATATCCTCAAAAAAGAGAGGATGCCTATCCGCAAGATAGGTAGTGATCGCCTTGACTATCTTAATTGTATGATGCTCGAGAAAAAGTTCACGGAAAGCACGAACAGAGCCGCTCATCAGCAGGGTTTTCTTATCTATTCGATCCAACTGAAAATATTTTGGCTGGGCCGCAAAAAGCTGGGCTGACATCGCATCAGAGTCAAGATCTATTTTAAGCGTCAAAACAGCCATTTCAGCAACAGAGTTGTGACCGTGCTTTAAGATTCTCCTGATAAAGGGAGGTGCCGATTCCGGGGTGATTTTATCTTCGCTTTTATAACAGAGCCGACCACACACTTCTATACGCGAAGCAAGGCTCTGCTCGTCCAGATCCTTTAATATTTCATAAGAGGGAGAAACGACTTTCATTTGCTTCCTTTAAGAGTCTGATAGTTTTTATGAGCTGTTAACTGTCTGGCAAACTGTACAGTGCTGTTAAACAGTTATGTTATCTGCTTTTCCAGAATGGTGACATTTCACGCAAATTCGCGATGATGGGTGGGACTTTTTCAAGAATAAAATCCACTTCATCTTCTGCGTTGTAGACACTGAGGCTAAAACGAATCGATCCATGGGCGGCAGTAAAAGGAACACCCATAGCCCGTAGGACATGGGAGGGCTCGAGAGATCCTGAAGTACATGCAGATCCGGAAGAAGCACAAATGCCATACCTGTCAAGGTGGAGCAGAATAGACTCTCCTTCAATATATTCAAAACTTATATTGCTGGTATTTGGCAATCGATCGGCCTTGTGTCCATTCAACAGGGCGTTGGGAATACTGGCGAGCAATCCCTCCTCGAGTTTGTCACGCAACACCCTTACTTTGGTGTTTTCTGTATGAATATGCTGGCCGGCAAGCTCACAGGCCTTTCCCAAACCTATAACACCGGCAACATTCTCTGTACCGCCACGGCGGCCATGCTCCTGATGGCCACCAATCATAAATGGCACGAAAGGAGTCCTCTTGCGAACATAAAGCACGCCTATTCCTTTAGGGGCATGAAGTTTATGTCCAGACAGGGAAAGGAAGTCAACAGGAACCGTCTGAAGATCAATTGGAATCTTGCCCACAGCCTGTACTGCATCTGTGTGGAATAAAATGCCTCTGCTTTTCGCGATCTGAGCCATTTTCTCAATTGGGAAAATAACACCTGTTTCATTATTAGCCCACATGACACTCACTATTGCAGTGTCATCACTCAAACTGTCCTCATATTGCTGGAGGTCTAAAGTCCCGTCACTTGCAACAGGCAACTGGGTGAGCCGGTGTTTATGTCCGGTGAGAGAATCCAGGCTTTCACAGAGATTTTTTACAGCCGGATGCTCAACCCTGGTTGTAACAATATGCCTTTTTCCCGATTGAGCCTGGAGAGCAGAAAGTATAGCCGTAGAATCACTTTCAGTTCCACAGCTTGTATAAATAATTTCATCAGGGGTAGCATTCAGCAGGTGAGCCACTTTCTCTCTTGCCTCAACAACATTCTTCCCAACCTGGCCACCAAAGGTATGCATACTGGAAGGATTTCCGTACAATTCGGAAAAAAACGGCATCATGGACTCCACAACCTCGGGCGCAACCTTGGTGGTTGCATTGTTATCCATGTATATGACCCTGCCCTGCTGACTCATCATGCGTTACTCTCCTCAACAATAAGGGAATCGAGAACCTGTTCCCGCAATTTCTTTTCTACATATTCTTTCAGGGTGGTCTGCGACTTCGTGCAGCTGGAACAGGCCCCACGAAGAGAGACAATAACAAAATCACCGTCTACATCGACCAGTTCAATGTCGCCCCCATCTTTTTTTAATGTCGGCCTGATTTCACGTTCAAATGCCTGTTCAATCAGTTTGATCTTTTGAATAGTAGTCATCCGTTTGGGACCGGACATGGGGATGACTTTTGCCTTTGCAGTATGATTGACTTCGTCAATAATGGCCTGAATTCTATCCTCACACTTACCACATCCGCCGCCTGCCTTGGTAAAGTTGGTTACCTCTTCAACAGAATGCAGATGACTTTCTTCAATAGCCCTTTTAATCTCAAGATCGGTCACCCCAAAACATTCACAGATAACCTCTCCCTCAGCCATGGGAAGAACAATTCCACGATAATTGGCAATGGCCGCTTCAAGCGCCTCACGGCCCATAACCGAACAATGCATCTTTTCCTTTGGTAATCCGCCAAGATATAAGGCAATATCTTCATTGGTTACTTTCTCGGCCTCATCAAGAGTCAGCCCTTTTATCATTTCAGTCAAAGCCGATGAAGAGGCAATGGCACTGGCGCATCCAAATGTCTTGAATTTGGCATCTGCTATTTTTTTATCATCACCAAGCTTAAAAGTAAGCTTCAAGGCATCACCGCAGGCCAGGGATCCAACGTCTCCTATCCCATCAGGGTTTTCTATCTCTCCGACATTCCGGGGGTTCAGAAAATGGTCTTTAACTTCGTCTGTGTATTCCCACATAGTTCAATTAACTCACTGATTTTATAATTAGATATTCCTTCATTCACAATACCTGAAGGCAGACTGTTTATCCTCTTGTATTCAAACAAAATAACATAGTTTTTTACCTTGTAAAAAGCAACAACTATATATACCGGCATTTACTCATTATGGAAATACCCATGGATCTCTTTTGCCTGCACAATCCCTACTCCTGCCACACTGGCAAGGTCGTCTACTGAAGCAGCTTTTATCCTCTTTAAGCTTCCAAGAGAGCGTAAAAGTTCCTTTTTTCTCTTTGGACCAACCCCGGGTATTGAATCAAGTTCTGAAGCAAGTGTTTTTTTATTGCGAAGCTTTCGGTGCAGTGTAATTCCATAACGATGGGATTCATCACGAATTTTCATCAGGTAGAGAAGATATGGTGAGTTGCGGGGCAGTGATACAGGATTTTTTCGACCCGGACGATAGAGCTTCTCGCCTTCTTCTTCTTTCTCCTTGGCAATACCCAATAACTCGAGAGAATCATCCGGCAGGCATTCTTTTGCTATTCTCCTGGCAATATTAAGCTGTCCCCTGCCCCCATCGACCATGAGCACATCCGGAAGATCATCATCTTTTACACCTCGTCTGAAACGCCGCTCCAGAACCTCTGCCATCATCGAATAGTCATCAGGCCCTTCTACTGTCTTAATTGAGTAATGACGATATTTGCGTTTTTCTTTTCTGCCCTTTTCAAAACAGACCAATGACCCTACCGCATGTTGTCCGCCTATATTGGAAATATCGAGGCACTCTATGCAATCGGGACTTTTCCTGAGATGAAGTATATCGACAAGGCCATCTGCCAAAACCTGCCAGGATTTTTCCTGTTTTTCACGGTCTTCAAAAACCTGCCTGGCATTAACAGCAGCCATGTGGATCAAATTCATCATATCCCCACGAAGAGGAACCCTGAAACG
Organism: Candidatus Desulfobia pelagia; assembly: GCA_014382295.1. Lineage (GTDB taxonomy): Bacteria > Desulfobacterota > Desulfobulbia > Desulfobulbales > SURF-16 > Desulfobia > Desulfobia pelagia. The sequence goes on from JACNJZ010000124.1 coordinate 4,484, forward strand.
CACTGCTTTTCCACGGAGTTCAGAGAGCCACTCATCAAGTGAAGACTGCTCATCTGCAGAAAATGGCAGAATGATTTCTGCCGGCACAAAAGGTGTATCTCCATAAAATCTTTTTATAACCTCAGAAAGAATTTCTGGATCCTGCCCGACAGGCTCAGACACATAAAAAGAACGGTGTGCGGAGACAATTCCATGGCGAACACTTACGATAGAAACAGCAACCGACGCTCCACTCCTCTCAAAACCATAGATGTCCTGATCCTGTTTCCTGCTGCCAACCACTATCTGCTTTTCAAGTGTCGCAGCAAGAGATGCAATCTGGTCCCGAATAACTGCGGCATCCTCGTAGCGGAATTCCTCAGCAGCCTTTGCCATTTTCGATTCCAGCTTACTGACAAGCTGATGATCACGCCCTTCTAAAACAAGTATCACGTCGCTAACCATTTCCTTGTAAACATCTGGATCAACGCGTCCACCACATGGAGCCATGCAGCGCCCCATCTGATGGTTCAGACAGGGCCTTTTTCTATTGGGAAGATCATTTCCTTTGCATCGCCTGAGAAGAAACAGGGTGTTGAGAAGTTTAATGGTTGACCACATCGCAGATGAAGATGTGTACGGACCAAAATACTTTGAGCCATCATTACTCTTTCTCCGCGTCATAAGAAGACGCGGCCATTGTTCTGATACAGTAACTTTAATATAGGGATAATTCTTATCATCGCGAAGTATTACATTATACCTGGGACGATGCTTTTTTATTAGAGAAGCCTCCAGGATAAAAGCCTCTTTTTCAGTTCGTGTTATTATGGTTTCAACCCGGACAACCTGGCTCAGCATGACTGTTGTTTTTGAATGCTCGGCACCTGTCCAGCGGCTATATGACGCCAGTCTTTTCCTTATATTCCTGGCCTTGCCCACATAGAGTACTTTATCCTGCCTGCTCAACATGAGGTAGACACCCGGCTCACGGGAAACAGTTTTCAGGAACTCAGAATCAATAACGAGATGTTCTTTTATTTTTTTCTTCATTGGAATCGCAAAGATAACAGACAGAAAGGTTGCCTTAAGGAATAAAATCAATACAACATGTAAAAAAAGATATACGAAAGACAGGGATGTTTGGCAAACAGAAAAGAAGGAATTACTGAGGAGGAACAACACATCTGGGGGTTTGAAACAATCAGATATTCAAGGAATACCCGTCAAACCTTAAAAACGAACAGAGGCGCTCTCACGACTTGCAAAGACTTTAAGGAATTCAGGCTCAGGCAGCGCACTGACAATAGTTCGGCACAAATCATCAGTTGTGCTTACCAGTTCTGCATTACTGATATGTTTGGTAGTGCGGAGCATGGCGGAGACGACACCGATCAGTTCAAGCGGCAGATCTCCTTCGTGATGGGCAGTTCTATGTTTTACCTTCCAAAGCACTTTTGAAGTGGCGCAGTCAACGAGCCGAACTTCAAGCTCTACATACACCTGAGAGTATATACCCAGATGAACTTTATTATAGCCAGTGATCTTGCCATATACAATCCCATCAGCCTCTAACAGTTGACCAAGCTTGGACGCATCGACCTCATTGTATTTATGATCATCATACAGATTGTTTTCATCAAGTATGGCATCTATCTCAAACAGTTCGATATCCCGATATTTTTTCCCAGCAAACTGGCTATAAAAACTATTACGGACTAGTTCAGCAGCCTTATCGTTTTTGGTCATATTTTCAAAAGGCATGATCGCAACTCTAACTGGAAGATCTATTTTCCTCTTCTGAGCAGAAACTTCATATGAATCAACACCTTCACCTGGATTGATACTGTTCAGACTTTGTTTGTTCTGAAATGTTGAACAGCCGGTAAAGGCAATCAAGGCAAACAGTATAAAAATAATATTTAATTTTTTTGGATACATTACTGTTCTTAAGCCTCCATTGATCTGCAAATTTGTGAGCAGAGAGTTTCTAATGACATTTCCTTGTTACTTTTTACTATTGCAAATTCCAATCCAATATCTCCGTTAAAAAAAGAAACCGTAATACAACTGGTTATGTCCTTACGATTACAATGAAATTTTAAAATGATTAAAAATTAACATGAATACTGAGTATAAAATTTTATCCTCAAAAAGTGGCTAAAAGACCATTTTTTGAAATTTTTTTTCTACTTAGGGCGATAAGGTTGTATCCTGAATGATATGCCTTTTGTGACAATGTAATTTCCATATCGATCATTTTATTACCAGCCGGAAGAGAAGGACTTTTTGCCCATGGAATATTTACAGGAAGTAAGAAACCAGTACGAAAATTACCCTTATCCATATAGAAACCCTGAAGACGAAAAAGTTCGTTTAATCTATACCCAGGATGCCTTTCTTGAAAAAATCAACCACTACTGTTTCCAGGGAAAACAATCCTTCAACAACTTTCGGGCTCTTGTTGCCGGTGGAGGAACAGGAAGTGCGGCCATCTTCCTTGCTGAACAGCTCAGACATAAAAAAAATGCAGAAATAGTCTACATAGACATCAGCAAGCAGAGTATGGATGTTGCCAGAGAAAGGGCAGCCATCCGAGGCTTAGACAATATTACCTGGGTCCATAATTCTATCCTTGACCTGCAGGAACTTGATCTCGGCACCTTTGATTACATCAACTGTGTTGGAGTGCTTCATCACCTAGAAGACTATCATACCGGTTTACGCAGCCTTGGATCAGTGCTTGCCGACGGTGGCTGCCTGGGCATCATGGTCTACGGGAAACATGCCCGCGCACCAATATATCAAATGCAGTCTCTTATGCATCTAATCCATGCAGACGAACCAGAGATGCAGAACAGAGTTGAAAACACCAAGATAATTCTCAACAGCCTTCCGCCCTCAAATCTTTATAAGCGCAATGAAAACGAGTGGAAAAGCGAGATAGATGAATACGGAGACATCGGACTGTACGATCTTTTCCTTCATTCCAATGACCATGGTTTCGATGTTCTGGAACTGTACGACTGGATTGAAAACTGCGGTTTCAACCTGGTTGAATTCATAGGTCCCAAGTTCGAAAGCAAAATAGGCTACGACCCCAAAACTTTTATTGGACATCCCGGACTCCTCCAGAAGATTGCCGCCCTCCCCCTCCCGAGACAGCAGGCCATTGCAGAACTCATGTCTGGCCTTATTCAGCGCCATAGTTTCTACCTTTCTAAAAAAGAACATACTAGGGCTCAATTGGATAATCTGGACAATATTCCTTTTTTCCTGAGAAATCACCCAAGGGATATTCCTGCTCAAATAGCTCAGGCCAATGGAAAAAGAATATCACTCAAAAGCCCGGACGAAATATCCATGCAATTTCTCCCGGGCAAATATACAGCTGACATATTCAGCCATCTCGACGGCGAAAGAAGTCTCAAGACAATTTTCAATAAAGTCAGAAAACAAAGAAACAGCCCGAAATTGACGGACAAAGAACTTCTTGATGACTTCAGGCCGATATATGAAATATGTAACAACATTTCCTGGATGCTGCTGAGGCATAGTTCTCTTCCCCGTTTCGATTCCATTGAAAAACTTCAGGAACCTGTAACAAGGAAATACAACCAACCGTGAAGATAGATATCTCACAGAGGTGCCCTGCGAGAGACATTTAGATAACCACATGAGGATACCCGTATGGAAGACATCTTAAACGATAAAGAAATCCGCGTACTTGGCTGCCTAATCGAGAAGGAAAAAGCCACCCCTGAGTATTACCCGCTTTCCCTGAATGCCCTTGTCAATGCCTGCAACCAGAAATCCAACAGGGAACCAGTTGTTCAGTATGATGAAACTACTGTTATTGAAGCAATTGACAGCCTGAAAGCCCAAAAATATGTATGGCGAAGTGATGCCGGCCGCGTCGCTAAATACAGTCAGAATTTTGTAAAAACCAAAAACCTGCTTGATAAAGAAGCAGCTCTTTTATGCCTTCTCTTCATACGCGGCCCGCAAACTCTGGGCGAACTCAGGGGGAGATCAGATCGGCTCTACAAATTCAGAGACCTGGATGAAGTACAGGAGGTCCTTGAAAGCCTCACAGATATGGAAATGGTGACCAAACTTCCTAAAATGCCCGGCCGCAAAGAAGCCCGCTTTGCCCACCTGCTGTCAGGAGAACCAGACATCCAGCAAATGCAGGCACAGGAAGAATTCTCCACATCTCCAACCTCTTCAGGAAATGATCGCATTAAGCATCTGGAAAATGAAATTATTTCACTTCAGGAAGAATTGGAATTACTCAGGCAGGAGTTTACAGAGTTCAAGAAGCAGTTTGAATAATGATCATTACGTTGAAACCTATAAAAAAAGCCAGGGCCAAATGCATGGCCCTGGCTTGAACTTTGTTAAAAACATCTTTACGGTAACGTTCCGGTCCAGCGAGGGCGATACACCGTCCACTGGAACCGGAAAGACGTTTATGTAAGATCAGGCGAGATCGAAACGGTCAAGGTTCATTACCTTGTTCCACACCGCTACAAAGTCTTTCAGAAATTTCTCCTGAGAATCCTCACATCCGTACACTTCCGCCAAGGCCCTGAGTTGGGAATTCGAGCCGAACACGAGGTCGACACGGGTACCGGTCCACTTGATTTCTCCTGTTTCACGATCACGACCCTCAAACACGTCATCATCTTCAGAGGTTGCCTTCCACGTCGTGCTCATGTCGAGCAGATTCACGAAGAAGTCATTTGTGAGTGTCTCTGGCCGCTTGGTGAAGATGCCATGCTGGGACCCTCCGAAGTTGGCATTTAAAACCCGCATACCGCCAAGGAGAACCGTCATCTCAGGAGCGGTCAGCGTCAGAAGCTGGGCACGATCAACCAGTAGTTTCTCTGCTGATACGGTATATTTAGTTTTGAGGTAATTACGGAACCCATCTACAGCCGGTTCGATTACTGCGAATGACCACACGTGGGTTTGTTCCTGTGACGCATCCATACGTCCCGGCGTGAAGGGAACGGTCACATCGTCACCGGCATTCTTCGCGGCTTTCTCTACACCTGCGCATCCACCCAGTACAATCAAGTCTGCGAGTGAAACCTTCTTCCCTCCTGACTGGGCGCTGTTGAAATCCTTTTGGATTCCCTCAAGGGTCTGCAGCACAGTCTTCAGTTGGGTCGGCTGGTTGACTTCCCAATCCTTTTGCGGCGCAAGACGAATGCGTGCTCCGTTGGCACCACCGCGCTTGTCGGAGCCACGGAAAGTAGATGCAGACGCCCAGGCGGTCGAAACCAGTTGGGAGACAGACAGGTTCGAGGCAAGGATCTTCCCTTTGAGGTTTGCGATATCCTGCGCGTCGATCAGCTCATGATCGACTGTGGGTATCGGGTCTTGCCAGATCAGTTCCTCAGCCGGGACTTCTTTACCTAGATAACGTGAGAGGGGTCCCATATCTCGGTGCGTCAGCTTGAACCAGGCTCGGGCAAACGCGTCAGCGAACTCTTCCGGATTGTCATGGAAGCGCCGTGAGATCGGCTCGTAGATGGGGTCCATCCGCAGCGAGAGGTCCGCTGTAGTCATCATCGGACGATGTTTCTTCGACGGGTCATGGGCATCAACCACCATGTCCTCTTCGGCCACGTCCTTGGCCAGCCACTGTTGCGCGCCGGCCGGGCTCTTGAGCAGCTCCCACTCATATTTGAACAGCACTTTCAGATAGCCCATGTCCCATTGAGTCGGGTTCGCCTTCCAAGCGCCCTCAATACCACTGGTGATCGTATCACCGCCTTTGCCGCTACCAAAGCTGCTCTTCCATCCGAGACCCTGCTCCTCGATACCGGCAGCCTCAGGTTCCGGACCAACAAGCGCCGCATCGCCGGCACCATGGCATTTGCCAAACGTGTGTCCTCCGGCGACGAGAGCGACCGTTTCCTCATCGTTCATACCCATGCGTCCGAAGGTTTCGCGAACGTCACGGCCAGAAGCGACGGGGTCAGGCTTACCGTTCGGTCCTTCCGGATTCACATAGATCAATCCCATCTGGACAGCGGCGAGGGGATTATCGAGTTCCCGGTCTCCGGAGTAGCGGTTGTCGCCAAGCCACTCTGTCTCATCTCCCCAGTAAATGTCCTCTTCAGGTTCCCAGACGTCTTCACGACCGCCGCCGAAACCGAACGTCTTGAATCCCATCGACTCCAGCGCACAGTTGCCGGCGAGGATCATGAGATCGGCCCAGGAGATCTTGTTGCCGTATTTCT
>JACNJZ010000127.1 GCA_014382295.1 Candidatus Desulfobia pelagia
CATTACTCGTTAACTCAAGCTAACGGATTTTCCGATTCCGTCTGAAGCAGAACACAGGGGAGTTGTATTGCTTTTGAAAAACAGGAAGAGGCGCTTCCATTGCAGGTTGACGCAGCAGAAATCGGTTAAAATCCCCCTGAGTGTCACTACAACCGGCAAGAATAAAGACTAAAACACAGCAGACAACACATCGTGTCACGAATTGACAGTGTTCATCTTTGAAAAAAGATACTAAAGGAAAAAACATAGGAAATTTCTCCTGGCTGGATTCATGACCTCAAGACGACAAAAGACAAGGTGCTCTATGCAACAGGAATACTGACAAATGAAAACAGAGCCCATCAAATACCACAAATGGACACCAGCAATCTAATCTACCAGAACAGTTACTTCTTCGTCAATCACATCTTCTGTGGAAGCAGCTTCTTCAAGCGTCAAGATAAAATCGCTGGAAAAAACAACAGGCGTCTGTTCTTCTTGCTGCTGGAGAGGGGTAACACTGAAATGAAACGTATAATCTCCCGGTGCCAGATTACTGGTCCCGGCGTGAAAAACAGTATACTCTTCGAGATGAAAGAGATTGCCGCGGAAAACAACCCGCTCATCCTGAAACCACTGACCGTTTCCCGTCAACCACCAGGTATTTCCGTCTGGTGCATCATACCAGATCTTGAAATCAGAGAGAATGGCGCCGTTGTTATAATCAACAGCAGCAGACAGAATAAACTCCTGACTCAGGGAAAGATGAAGTAGATCCTGCTGTCCGTTGCCCTTCAATGACACCGTGGGATTGACAGGTCCGACAAAAAGCTGCTTTCTGAAAGGCCAGACATACAACTCGAAAGATTTCGGATAATTACGACCACCGCCATCACCCATATTTATGGCCCACGCATGATACAGATTATACGGGTTTTCAGAAACAGTCCAATAATCACGGGCCTGAACATTAACGGCCCCCTGCGTATTCAACCACCCTGCCGGCTCACCCTGCGAGCCTTCCAGTAAGTCCTGGAGTTTATGCATATCAGGAATCTGCCAGTTGTCATATGAAGCACTATATTCAATGCAATCAAAAAAACGTTTCGGTTCTGTGTTGAGTCTGCGGGTTACCTCTGAAGCGACCTTCCATTTAAGTTTGCCAAAACAGTCTGAATCCTTAAGCCACATGAACCCTGTGAGATTATCAATAATAGTGCCATCACCATGATCCGTAAATCGCTTCGCCGGCCATCCAATAGTAATCCTGTTTCCAATTGGACGGAGAAGATAATGTTCTGCCTTCAACTCCATCGTCTGCGTTTTGTCAGGAACCCTCTGCCGCTCAACTCTGCCATGAACAGGCCGAACAGGCCAGACATACCGCTTGTCTTTTTTAGAACGTATACCGAGGGCTCCCGTTCCCATATAGACATCATAGGCCATCGCCGGATGACTTGCCAGGGTCGTTGATGTCCAGTAATAGGGTTGGACATGATCCGTTGGAAAGTCAGTCGCCAAAGCAGGGAGATCAGCAGAATACGAAATAAGACTTCGGAGCTCGTTCCTGTTGGGAAGCGCCCAATCATCGTATGAGGCCGCCGTAAAATCCCGACAATGAAAAACCAACGGATCACGGTTAAACTCATTGACAACGTCCAGTCCTGCCTGCCAATGCTCAGACCCCAGACAGCTTACGTCCTTCAACCACATGAGCTCTGTCTCCAGATCTGTAACAGTACCGTCACCATTATCAAGAAAACGAGCCAATGCAACAGTGGAATCCTTCTCTGAAGGAGCTAACTTTGAGATGTCTGTATTTGCTTCACCCAGAAATGATATCTTTTCACGAAGGAGGGATAACTGCTCACTCAATTGTATTTTTGCTCTCTCAATATCGATTCCCGCATGGGATGATTCTGATTTGTTTGCCGATTCTGTTTTTTCATTACGAACAAGCAAGGCATGGTGGGTTTCGACCTTGCCACCGCTCAGGATTTCTCCGGTATCAAAATGAAGCAGCCAGGCGCTATATGGATTTGGTCCTGTTGTTGAAGACCAGTAGCTGTCTGATTGAACGCCTTGAAATCCATAAAAATTGAGGAATTGATAAGGATCAGAAGATTCTGCATTCAACAGAGTCTCCAGTTCTTGAACAGTGGGCAGGCGCCAGTCATCATACGACACAGCCAGCTTGCTGCAGTGGTCACTTCCGCTGCCTAACGAATTTAATTCCTGTGCAACATTCATGGCTGCCTGCCAGGAAAGCCAGCCCATACAGCTGCCGTTTTTAAGCCACATCAGTCCAGTTAACAGATCGGTAATAGTCCCATCACCATTATCTTTAAACCTAGGATCGGGCCAGACAACACCGGACTGATAATCACCGTCCTGACCTGTACCGGTATGCTCAATCATATTGCCTTCCTGATCATAACATGTCCGCTGGCCGGTACGGGGAAGTTCGGCCGGTGACAGGGTGGGGGAAAGCAGCATGAAAACTACGAGTATATATATGTATCTGATTTTAAACACTTTTTTAGTTTCGAGTTTCGAGTTTCGAGTTTCAAGTTCGGGGTTCACTCTTGAAACTTGAAACCCGCAACCTGAAACTCTCCTTACAACTTCCTATGACACGCATAACAAAATCGCATCCCTGGTGGTCGTCGTAGATAAAAGGAATTCATATCCTCTTTGGCTTTCTTTCCCTCGTGAAAGACATGACATGTTATACAGCTTACTTTTCCATTCACATCAAGAACCATGTCTTTCGGAATTACCATTGTTGGCTTCACACCAACAGGATGAAGAAATTCACCACCCACAGAATGCGCACTGCAGGGGAAATCATCATGACATCGAGTGCAGGTATCAGGAATATCTTCATGAAAAGAAAGGACTACTCCCTCAAAGGGCAATGAAACATGGCAATCAAGACAACGCACATCTGTTGTGTCATGGACAGGAAAGGCTATTGCTGACAAAGGGCCGCACACAAACAAAGCTGCAAATAAAAAAATAAAATATTTCATACCTTAAATGTGTTTATCTCTTTTTTCATCTCACGAACACAATGCAAGAACCGTTCTTTCCGCTCTCCCCTTTCCATCCCGATTGTACTTAACTCTTTCATCTGTCCGGCATACCGACGGATTTCTGAAAATCGGCTGCGCATATTGCCAACCATCCCATCCAGCTCTTCTGCCAGGCCCTTAAACTCATCTTGCGCCCTTACTCGTATTTCACCCTGCAGATTCCCTTCACCTATATGGTGAACAGCACCGGCCATTTTCCTCAAAGGGCCGTCTATACGTTTAACACCTCGCCAGGCCGTCACGGCAAATAACATGAGAACAAAAATACTGGTTATCCCTATGGTCAGGAGCATCTCTTTCATAAGGAGGTCCCCGGCAGCCATCTCAGGCAGGCGCATGGAATACAGGGTTGCATCTATCTTCTGCCGGGCAAAGTAAACAAAACAACCAACACCAATAATTCCGCCAACCATGGAGGAGATCACAAAACCAATTATAAAACGACTCTGAGCCCCTTTATCAATGAAGTAATTTCTGCGTTTGTAGGTTTGCATAACTTAGTTTCCAGTTTCCAGTTTCCAGTTTCCAGTTTCCAGTTCTTTGTTGTTATCTTGAAACATGAAACTCGAAACTGGAAACTATTTTCATCATTCAATTGCATGACAGGCAAAACACAATGCACTGCGTCTATTGCTCATAACAAGTCTTGTATCATGCTGGGAGTATGGATTATGACAGGATCCACACCCGACGGTCCCGTTAAAAAACGTAATCCTTCTATCCACCTCATACATTGGCCGCAGATCCGTTTTCCTTCCATGGCGCAGCCTCGCCATTTCATAATCAACACCAATGGGGTGTTTCCCGCCCATTTTACCACCGGTATAATTGCTGCTGTGTTGCCAGGAACCGCTATTTACAGTTACCGCAGAACCATATGCCCCATCATGACAGGAAATACAGTTTTTTGACATTGCATCAATGTTCTGGCCAAACCCTGAAGAAATATATTCAGACTGAAAATGAGCCTCGCCCAGATATTCAGCATGGCCAGCGCTCCCGGTGAGATCATTCTCCGTATGGCAGGCAACACAAAAAGCACGCCCACGCTCCAGCCGACGCAGAAAATAAGTCTTTTCTCCAAAACCAGTTTCATGTTCAGAATGGACATCATGACACGTATTGCAGGTTATAAGCCCACTCCGGGAGAGAGGCATGTCCGCTGGGATATCAACATGTTCCGGCACAACATTAACCGGGTGCATATACCCGGACTCATACACATCAGCATGACAGGTAATACACATCCGGGCCTGATGGCCAACCAGTGAAACAGGCGATGACGGATCACCCTGATGACACAGTACACACTCTGCATTCTTAAAGTCATGGGGATTATTCTCCAGGCAATGAACAAATAATGCTGCCCCTAATAAACAGAGAATAATAAAAAATGACTTTTTCATGAAACCATAGGGTTAAGGTCTTTAGGTCTGAGGTCTGAGGTCTGAGTAATTTTAATTAAGCCGTCCACTATCCTCACTTCTCTTTAATTCCCATTTTTTTTATGCACTCTCCGCATATCAGGGTTAGACAAGCTCAGGTGAATCAAAAACAAATACTGCATAGTTCGATTAACCTAAAGTACAAACCTTATACCATATGCCTTAAACCTTAAGCGTAGCCCTTACAATCTATATCGTTCCAACTCAGAGACAATCTTCCCCGAAGACTCCTCAATTTCACCCCAGACCACATCTTCATCTTTTCCCTCCGCAACCTGGGCGGCAATTTTTTCGAGAGCATTCATTTCCACCTGAAGCCTGCCCAATGCCTGTCTGTATTGATCAACCATAGCATTCATCTCATCAGCAAGAGGATGAATAACGTCATTATCTCGAATATATACGTTTGAACTGAAATCACCGGAACTCAGTGCCCTGGCAAAATGTGTGAGACGATAAACAGGGCCAGCAACACGGTGAGAGTAAAGCAGGGTAAGAAAAATGATGCCGCTGACAATGATAAAAACTGTAATGGTATAAATGATGGAAGCTTTTGAGAAAATATCCTCCTGCAGTTGAGACAGCATTCGGAAGCCTTCCCCGTAATTGGGACCAATGGATTGATTCACAGCCACATACAGAAGAACAGTCGTCAAAATAAGTCCGGCAATAAAAACAAGAACAGGCCTGAAGAGAACAGCACGCCTGTAGGATCCGGGTACGCCTTTAAAAGATTGAACATTACTCACACCAGACCTCGCTTTACTGAAGTTTCTAGTTCCTAGTTTCTAGTTTCGTGACATTAACAGTAAACTTCACTGCTTTATGGCTATCTGCTATAACTCCTCAACCGATGACACCCTGATGCGCAGCTGCCGCCGGTTGTGCTTTTACTGAAATTAAGCTCCATCTGCCAATCACCGAACCTGCTCGACTGCCGAATCATTTTGGGTTGATCACCACCATGGACGGAATGACAGACCATGCAGTTTCTGCCGCGATTGGACTTGGTCACATGATAATAGTGGAGATTCTTAACACCGTCACGGAAATCCGTCGCAAAAGAGGTGTCAGGAAACATGAGTAGATCCCTTTTGTGGCATAGAAAACAAAGCTTGTACTCATCTTCACTGTATTTCACATATCCGCCAAGCGAAAATTCCTCCGGCAGCAGCATCTTCTCAATCTTCCCGTGGGGGTTATGGCAGATATAACAGTTCCCGGTAACCACAGGAGGATGAGGATAAGGATAATTCCCCTGCTCTTTCTCATGGCAGCCCGCGCACATTTTCTCAGACAACTTCAGATTGGCACCATCTTCCCCATGAGCATCCATTCCCCCCTCATGACAGGATGCACAGCCAACATCTTTCGGGTGAAGAACATGCCCCTGCAGGAAACCAGCATGACAATCTGTGGTGACGCAACTATCTTGGGACGCAGATGTCACTAGTGGAAAAAGAAAGAAACTTATGCATAATGCACTTACAGCGAGCAATGTCAACGGGTTTCTAGTTTCGAGTTTCGAGTTTCGAGTTTCAATGTGCATAAGATGTCGCCAAATTACCCTATCTATTTTTATGCTAAAGATTTAATCAGTCCATTTAGCATCTTTTTTACTTCTTCAACCATCTCACAAATAGCGTTCACATCCTTGGCCCTGACCACAAAACCAAGTTGTTCAGCGAGCAAAACCTGAGTTTCCAGTTCAAATAACGACCCTCGTGCATGTCCAAGAAACTGCCTGAACTCACCTTTCGTCATTCTCCCTTGCCCTTCTGCAATGTTGCTTACAACAGAAACAGAAGCTCTCCTTATCTGAGAGACAAGACCAAATTTTTCATCCGCAGGAAATTCTCGTGTAACTTCATATGATTTTTGAGATAATTGCATGGCCCGCTGCCAAACAATCAAATCTTTATAATTGGCAGACAAAACCTCCCCCACTCACGAAACTTGAAACTTGAAACTTGAAACTTACTTTAGAAAATACGTCACATCACCGCCATGGGCATCATGGCAATTAACGCATTCCATCTTGTGTTCCGTTACCGCATTATGCATGTTCACGGCCAACCGCTCTTCCTGATGACAGGTGCCGCAGATACCGCTTACACTTTCCTTAAGCAGTGATTTATATGCTGAGGAATGCGGAAGATGGCAGGCAAGACAATCGCGAACAGCAACAGGGCCATGAATATTCTTGCCTTTGCTGTCTACAAAACCGGTGTGACACATTTCGCACAGTTCATTTTCAGGGGCAAGAAGAAGATTCTTATTCTGGAAATCATGACAGCCCTGGCAGTTCTTCTCAGCATATGGAGGATGGCTTGAGCCGGCTACCACAATTTTTTCTTCCTCAAGGGACCCGGCAGCCGCTTCCGCAAGGCGTTCTTCATAATAGACGTTAAACATATCGCCCATGTTATCCTGGCACAATTGGTTCAGTGGCGGCAGGTCGGGAACCCCGTCAAAAAAATTTGTCCGTATCTTATGTTCCGTTAATGGGTCCTCGGCGCAGCCTGCTGCCAGGATCACAAGGATACTTGCTATGCTAAAAAACAATATCAGCCGTTTCATTACGTTAATTTCGAGTTTCGAGTTACAGGTTTCAGGATACCCTCAGCTCGATTATCTGTCTTCCTCTTCCGAAGTTGTTTTCTTGCTGTTATCAAAAGCCTCTTCACGGTCATACACCATGGCCTGATGACATCCAGGGATGCAGCTGCCGCCTGTTTCCGTTGTTTCAAACCTGACAGGTATCTTCCACTTGCCAAAAGGGATACCTTCAGGATTAATCAGCTTCTGGCCTTCACTGGCGTGAACACTATGGCACGCTGCACAGGTACGCCCCTTCCTGTCAATAGCCACATGCCGAAAATGGAGATTCAAAGAACCATTCCTGAAATCTGTGGCATCATCAGTCATCCGAGATGTCAATAACTCCTTGTCATGACATTCAAAACAGAGATCATAGCCGTTTTCGTCATATGGCGCATACACTGTAGCGGGGTATGGGCCCTTTAATATGGCTCCATGACTTGACCCATGGGTATCATGACAGCCATCGCAACCCTGGTCCTCAACAGGGGCATGAACAAACTCCTTGCCTTCTATTTCCTGTTTGATATTGCGAAGCGCACTGGTACTCTCTTCGTCCTTGTTGCCATGACAATTAAAGCACAACCCGCTGCCCTCGGCAGGAAGCAGAAAACGATAATCGGAAAAATGGGCGGAATGGCAATTGGCACACCGTCCTCCGGTATACAATGGCTTATGTTTCCGCAATGAACGTTTGTATTTTGACTCAATCTCGTCATGACAGCCAAGGCATAACGTCGTGGTCTCACCTTTCAATAGTCCGGGAATCGACCCGGCATGGGATACATGACAGGCACTGCAGTCCAGATCCTCAATAGCGGAATGGACAAAAGCCGGACCTTGAAGCTGTAGCTTGAAATCTGTGTGGCAGCTGAAGCACATATCCTTCGGCGCCATACGCAGAAGATTGTCCTGCTGAGACGAATGCGGATCATGGCAATACAGACAGGCTCCGGATGCTGATGGGCCGTGTTCATGGTCCCCACTGAACCCCTCACTGTCATGACAGGCCAGACATAAAGAAGAACCTGTTGCCGTAAGAACAAAATCGGCGCCGTTCCCGGAAGGATGGCCTGAATTACTGCTCTGATGGCAATTCAGGCACTCACCAATCCTTGTCGGTTCATGAACAACCTTGCCGCGGCCAATATCAGCGTGACATGCGGACGTTGAACATGATGCGGCTTGCAGTTTGTTCGGCAGAATCACGAGGCAGAGGAGAAGTACTGGGAGTATGTAGTAATGAATTCGTTTCAAGTTTCTAGTTTCAAGTTTCGGGTTTTGGGTTTAGAGACAGTTTCATGTTTCAAGTTTCAAGTTTCAAGTTTCAGAGCTCCTTATCCATAACTTGAAACTTGAAACTTGAAACTCGAAACTATTTTCGAAACACATTAGTTATATAATCCGTGGCCATCAAATCATGGGCCATGCCGTGACACTCACGGCAGTTTGTGAATTTATTCAAAATTTCCGTCGGATGCGGCCACTGTCCATGACACTTCTGACAAGCAGGAATCATACCATGCGTTTCGTAATGGCAGGACACACAGGTTACACCTCGATGTTTTGTCTTATTCTCGGACATAACACCATATACTTCAGTATGACAGGATCCGCAGTCTTCGGAAACAATGTCTTCACCATAGGCCACAACCAGCGGCTGGTGGGCCATATGACACTTTTTACAGCTGTTGCTATCCATTGTATCTGAATGGGGAAGATGACAGTTCTGGCATGGCTGAATCTGGCCATGATAATTGTGGCATGCTGTACAGGCTAATTTGCTATGAATACTCAATTTTTCCTGAAGCTGCTCGAACTGCCCGGTGTGACAGGTTAGACAGGGTGTTGTGATATTCCTGGTGAGCTTTATGACGAGAGGAGTATGAGGGTTGACATGGCACCCCATACAGTTATCAAGGGCAAAATGCTTCTGTCCTGCCTCGTCATGGCAGCTGTTGCATTCAGGAATAATCTGCATGTCAGCAGGGGGATGACCACGATGACACTCCAGGCAGATCTCTTTATGCGCCTTTCCCTTGTGGGCAAGGGTGAAAACAACATCCTCATGACACTTCATGCAATCCGAGGCCTCAACCGTGGCATGAACAGGTCCTGTATTCTCTTGTGGCACAGCATTTGCTCCTGAATAGAAGAGAAAAATGATGCCGACCAGGATGAGGTTTTGGAATATTTTCGTTGGTGACAGTTTCAAGTTTCGGGTTTCGAGTTGCGTGTTGCAAGTTTCGGGTTTCAAAATAAGGACACCCTGTTTAACTAATTGTTCCGAAAGTCATTATTCATAGAATGTATAATCAGGATATAGATTCCGCCAATGGATTGTCAAGAAAAGAAATTTCCATCGGTTCACATCTTGTTTTAAAAAGCTGGTTGACAAGAAAAGAGCTCAATGGCAAGGTAATACAATAGGTTACGGTTTACCGTTTGCAGTTAACCGTCAACCGTCAACCGTTAACTGTTAACTGTGAACCGATAACTGTGAAACTACATAAAATCATCCCCACCCTCCTCTTTCCGATCCTGCTGACAACATCCGGCTGCGGTTTCCTCCAGGATGGAAAAGACACCGGCCAGTCTGAAGAGCAGAAAAAGGCAGCCGGTGTCTGCCTCTCCGGCAATTGCAATGAAGGAGAAGGCGTCTGGCGTTATGATAACGGCAGACTTTACAGAGGTGCCTTCATCGCCGGCCGTCCAGGGGGCAGAGGCGTTCTCACCCTTCCCTCAGGCTCCGAGTACCGTGGCAAGTTCAAATACGGTCAGTATGACGGCGACGGTGATGTGGTTTTTCGCAACGGCACTCCGGCCCTGTGTGAACGCGGAAACTGTATCAACGGCCGCGGCGTCATGCGTTTTGAGGACGACTCCGTCTATTCGGGAGATTTTGAAAATGAAACGCGCACAGGATTTGGAGGACTGCTCTTTGATGACGGCACCACCTTTTCCGGCGAATTTGTCAAAAACCTGTATCACGGCAAAGGAACACTGACACTACCCGATACGACTGAATACCGGGGCATGTTCGAAAATGGCGTCATGCAAGGTGAAGTCAGCATTACCTTTCCATCCAAGAACCAGTTTCTCGGTCATTTTGAAGAGGGAAAGGTTGCGGAAGGACAAGGCATAATTACCTTCCCAAACGGCCTGAAAGGTGTCTGTAGCAGCGGCAACTGCATAAACGGCAAGGGAACACTGGATTTTGATAATGGTTCAACATACAGCGGCAGTTTTGAAAACTGCAGCCGCCACGGGAAAGGTGTCTATACCCTGGCTTCCGGGTCCAGCTATGACGGTGAGTACAAGCACGGCAACCGCCACGGCAAAGGCATTTTTACTTATGCCAGCGGTCTGCGCTACGAAGGCGAATACCGGGACGGCAAACGCCACGGGGAAGGCCTGTTTACCTTCCCCAACGGACAAACCGTCAAAGTGTTGTTCGATAGTGGAAAGATGAAATAAATCTGTTATCAGTTTACGGTTTACGGTTTACGGTTAAAAAGAAGATATTTTGTGGTTCATCCGGTTAATGAGTACCCTTGACAGTGTAGGTGATAGAGTCGGAG
>JACNJZ010000131.1 GCA_014382295.1 Candidatus Desulfobia pelagia
TATATACATAAAAGGTCCTTATAATGTCCGACTATCCTGAAGAGAGTAAACTGGAAAAATCCTGGGAGTCAGCCGCTCGTCAGTTCAATATGGAGGCAGTTGTTGGCCATTTATTTGCCGGCACAATTCACAATCTGAATGGAGTTGTTCAGGCATTTTCCATGCAGGTTGATCTTCTTCAGTCCATGTTTGAACAATGTGAACGATTCATAGAAAAGCTAAAAATAGTTATCTCCGATGGGGCAGGTTCTGATGATCTTGAAAAACTTGAAAATCTGCTCAAACAACGCGCTAAATTGACCCAGATGCTTAGAGATAAAGCACTCTTTGGGCAAAATATTCTTCATCGAAATGTTCTTCCTTTTCCGTATCTTCATCAGGAGGCCAAGGATTCTCCCTGGCCATGCAGCCTGAATACTCTTTTAGAGCAGGAAATTGATTTTTTGTGCGCTGATAGTTTTTTCAAGCACAAGGTTGATAAAAAGCTCTCCTTTGACCCGTCTCTTCCGCAATCAATACAATCTGCTGTTGACTTGCATCAGCTCTTTTTTGCCCTTCTTGATAATAGTATTGCGGCTATGAAGTCTTCAGAGGTAAATGGAGAGAGCAATCAACTGAAAGTCACTACCCTGCTGCAGGACAAATGTATTGAGGTTACTATTAGTGATAGCGGTATTGGCATAGCCCCTGACGTTCTGCCCCGTATATATGATCCTTTTTTCAGTACCATGAAAGATAAACGTGGTCTCGGCCTCTATTTTGCGAAAACAATATGTGACCATCATGTCTGGAAGATTTCCTGTATCAGTCCACGAAGGCCTACTGTATTTCAGATAATCATTCCACTAGAGGACATGTAATCGTGACTGTTTCTGAAAAATCCAATGTTGAGTCAGGGACTTTATTTGTTGTGGCGACTCCTATTGGCAATCTTGAGGATATTACCCTTCGTGCTGTACGGATCCTCGGTGAAGTCGATTTTGTCGCTTCCGAAGACACCCGGCATACACGAAAACTGCTTTCACACCTGTCTCTTTCAAAACCTTTGATCAGTTATTATAAAGACAAAGAGGTCAGCAGAGCCGATGATATCCTGAAAAAGCTCCTGGCAGGTGAAAATGGCGCTCTTGTCTCTGATGCTGGTACACCTGCAGTGTCAGACCCGGGAGCCATTCTTGTCAGTAAATGTTTTGATCATGATATTTCCGTTATTCCAATACCAGGTCCGTCTTCTTTAACAGCTGCCCTCAGTGTGTCAGGGTTTGCTCAAAATTCATTTGTCTTCCTTGGTTTCTTGCCTGCCCAGCAGGGCAAACGATGTAAAATGCTGACTGCCCATGCCCAGGATAAGGAATTTATTGTTTTCTTTGAGACGGCAAAACGTATCAGGAAAACACTCGCTGATTGTCATGATATTTTTGGAGACAGGCAAATGGTGCTTGCCCGAGAGATTACGAAAATATATGAAGAGCTTCTGCGTGGTCCGATAAGTGAAGTTTTAGAAAAGCTGAACTCGCGTACGGAAGTTAAAGGTGAATGTGTTGTTCTTGTCTCCGCTGCCTCTGGAAGTCAGAATGTTGAGATAGACAACCTTGATGAATTGCTTCGCTGGTACCGGGATAAAGAAGGAAGTTCTCTGAAGGATGCTGTACAGAAAGTCTCTTCAGATCTTAATATTTCACGATCTAAAACATATAAATCAGCCTTGCGTATCTGGCATGAAGATGGAAAATCGGAGTAATGGGTTTTTCTGGATGAAATGTTTCCACAACTGTAACTTTTCAGCGAAAAAACTTATAGTTCAGAAAACCACAGAGCTGTAACTGTTTAGCAGTGGCCCAGGTAAGCGCAGACTCCGGATGCGCACAAGCAGGCCGCTGAACTATATAACCATATGCGAGAAGGCCTGATCGTGTGTAGATGGGGTGCTGCTGAATAGTTACCCACAACTGGGCATTTCCTTGATATTGCAAGTAAAATAGACTAACTTATCGATTGTTATGAGAAAAATTCAGGATCATTATTTTCAGAAAGCCCGAAAGGATAAATATCCTGCCAGGTCGGTGTATAAACTCGAAGAAGCACAGAAAAAACACAGGTTTCTGAAAACTGGAGACAAAGTACTTGATCTGGGCTGTCATCCCGGCAGCTGGTCAATGTATGCAGCAAAAATAATAGGAGCCAATGGCCGTGTTGTTGGCGTAGATTTGCAGGCTAGTGCACACCCTGCAGTGAAAGGTGGAGCGCCTATTACATTATTGCAGGGAGATATTTGTGATCCCGGGGTGATTGAGGTTCTTGATGCCAAGGGTCCTTTTCATGCTGTGGTGAGTGATATGGCACCTAAAACCACGGGCAATAAGTTTTCAGATCATGTCCGGTCGGTGGAGCTTTCTCATAATGCATTAACCATAGCTTCACAGGTTTTAATTCAAGGTGGGAATTTTTACTGTAAGGTGTTTCAGGGAGAAGATTTTCAGTCTTTTGTTGTTGAGGTGAAAAAACTCTTTCGGCAAGTAAAGATTATAAAACCGAAAAGTTCCCGTGAAGAAAGCCGTGAGGTCTTTGTTCTCGGAGTTGGATATAGAGGAAAAACGGAAATAAGTGGAGGATTAAAATAATGGCTGGACATTCGAAGTGGGCAAATATCAAACACCGGAAAGGTGCTGTTGATGCGAAGCGGGGCAAGGTTTTTACCCGGCTGATTAAGGAGATAACAGTGGCGGCAAGGATTGGCGGCGGTGATCCTGCCGCAAACCCACGGTTGCGTACTGCTATTGCCGGGGCCAAAAGTGAAAATATGCCCAAGGACAATATTGAAAGGGCAATTAAGAAAGGTACCGGTGAGCTGGAAGGTGTTGAATATCTTGAAATCACCTACGAAGGGTATGGTCCTGGAGGTGTTGCCGTCCTTGTTGACTGTATGACTGATAATAAAAATCGAACTGTTGGTGACGTTCGCCATGCCTTTTCCAAACATGGCGGAAACCTCGGTGAATCCGGCTGTGTCGGATATATGTTCGATAAAAAAGGCTCTATCCTGGTTGATAAGGAAACCATTGATGAGGAAAAATTGATGGATGTGGCCCTGGAGGCTGGAGCTGAAGATGTACTTGAAGAAGAAACTGAATTTCAGGTTTTGACGGCACCGGATGATTTTAGTGCTGTGCGTGAAAAACTTGAAGAAGAGGGCGTTGCTTTTATTGAGGCATCGTTGTCAATGATTCCCCAGAATACTATTGAGGTCACTGATGAAAAGGTGGCACTGCGCCTGCTGAAGATGCTCGAGGTTCTTGAGGATAATGATGATGTGCAGGATGTACATGCAAACTTTGATATCCCGGATGAGATAATGGAGAACCTTTCGTAAGTGAAAAGCCCGCGCATTCTTGGGATTGATCCCGGTTCCAGGATTACAGGTTTCGGGGTTATAGAGCAAAAGGGATTTCATAATGAATATGTCAGCTGCGGAGTAATAAAATCAAACCTTGATTTTACCCTTCCTGACCGGCTGAAAGAAATGTACGAAGGCATATGTGAGGTTATAGAGACATACCAGCCAGATCATGCCGCCATTGAAAATGTTTTTGTTGCCAAGAACCCGAATTCAGCCCTTAAACTTGGACAGGCTCGAGGCGTCCTGATGCTTGCCGTCCGACAGTATCAGATTGACCTCTATGAATATTCTGCCAAAGTCGTTAAACAGGCGGTGGTAGGTTATGGCCAGGCTGATAAACATCAGATACAACAGGCCGTAAGAGCCTTATTGAAACTTTCATCGACGCCAAGTCAGGATGCTGCAGATGCTCTGGCGGTTGCCATGTGTTGTTCGAATCATTTAGCAGTTTCGCACAATGTGTCATGAAGAGTGGCTGCTGTAGCCACTAACAAACATGAAAAGTTTTCTTGTAACTATTTAGCACAACAACCGGAGAACTGTTATTTCTCTTAAGAGTAACAAAAAATATTGAATATCGAACAAGGAATGTTGAATTATGAAGGATGGAAGTTGTCTGATAGAAAAACACCTACCTTCGATATTCAAAATTTCTTGTTCGATATTCTGCGGTTCTAATTAATCACATCCTCCAAACTTGAAACTTAAAAAATGATTGCCTGCCTGAAAGGTGAACTCTATTACAAATCCCCGGAACGGGTCATTATCATGGCCGGTGGGGTTGGCTACGATATTCTGGCAACAGAGTCGTGTTATGTTAATCTGCCGGAGAAGGGTCAGGAGGCTTTTGTCTCAATTTATACGTACGTCAGGGAGGATACCCTGGCACTTTATGGTTTTGCTGATAGTGATGAAAAGGCGGCTTTTCTCCTGCTCATCAGTGTTTCCGGCATCGGTCCAAAAGTTGCCCTGGCAATTCTGTCCGGTATTTCTCCTTCTGATCTTTCCGCGGCCATTCGTACAGAAGACCTGCATCGGTTGACGAAGCTGCCTGGGGTAGGGAAAAAAACAGCAGAGAGACTCTGTCTGGAATTAAAAGACAAGATGCCGCTCATTGCCTCAGATGCAGGAAGTTCCGTGGCGCCGGCAGGGAAAGGAAGCGATAGCCAGCAGGTTGCAGATACGGTTTCTGCTCTGGTAAATCTTGGAATTGCCCGGACAAATGCCGAGGATGCCGTTCACAGGGTAATAAGGGAGACACCTGACGTGTCATTTGAGGAACTGGTAAGACAGGCATTGAGGCTGGTTGCATGAAGGTAGAAGAGCGAATTGTCAGTACCGGCAGTACGACCCTTGAGGAATCCGTAGAAGAGGTGAGTCTGAGACCGCAGTTTCTGAAGCAGTATATCGGCCAGGAGCAGCTCAAAGCCAACCTTGGGATCAGCATTCAGGCCGCGCTTGGCCGGGGCGAAGCCCTTGATCATGTTCTTTTTCACGGTTTCCCGGGTCTGGGAAAAACCACACTTGCCTATATCATTGCCAATGAAATGGGGGCAAACATCAAGGTTACCTCTGGGCCTGTTATAGAAAGGCCAGGAGATCTTGCCGCTATTCTGACCAGTCTCCATCCTGGAGATGTACTGTTCATTGATGAAATTCATCGTCTCAATCATGTTGTTGAAGAAATATTGTATCCGGCCATGGAAGATTATCAGCTTGATCTTGTGATTGGTCAGGGGCCCGGAGCAAAGACGGTAAAAATGGATCTGCCCCGGTTTACACTGGTAGGCGCAACAACGCGTACTGGCTTATTGACGCCGCCATTCCGTGATCGTTTTGGCGTTATTCTTCGCCTTGATTTTTATTCTCCTGAAGAACTCGTTACTATCATCAAAAGGTCGGCCGCTCTTCTCGGTATCTCTATAGATGAAGCCGGGGCTATGGAAATGGGGAAAAGATCACGTGGAACTCCTCGAATTGCCAATCGTATGCTTAAAAGAGTCAGGGATTATGCCGAGGTTAAGGCTGATGGCGAAATTACCAGTGCTGTTGCCTCATCTGCCCTTGACATGCTTTCGGTTGACAAGCAGGGGCTTGATGAAATGGATCGCCGCATCCTGCTGACTCTTATAGATAAATTCCAGGGTGGGCCCATCGGGCTGGATACTATGGCAACCGCGGTCTGTGAGGAGAGAAACACTCTGGAAGATGTGTATGAGCCCTTTCTTATTCAATCCGGATTTCTCATACGAACCCCACGTGGAAGGATGGCGACACTCAATGCTTATGAACACTTCGGTCGTGCATCACACTACTGCCGCCAGAAAGATATCAGTGACTTTTTGAAATAGTTGAGATGATCACATCTGTACCGGATAAGCAACTTATTGTTTTTTCCCTTTTATCAATAAGTAAGAGTGTGATACCATGAAAAATATGAAGTTAACAATACCTGACATTATCGCCAAGAAAGGGGTAGAAAAGATATCAATGCTGACAGCGTATGATGTCAGCTTTGCCCGTCTGCTGGATTCCCAGGGCGTTGACATGATACTCGTTGGCGATTCTTTAGGCATGGTGGTTCTTGGCTATGAGTCAACCGTTCCGGTTACCATGGATGAAATGATACATCATGCCAAGGCGGTGCGCAGGGGTTCTGATGCATTTATCGTAGGAGATATGCCTTTTCTTTCGTATCAGGTTGATACAACGGAGGCAATCCGAAATGCCGGCCGTTTCTGCAAGGAAGCCGGCTGTGATGCCGTGAAACTTGAAGGCGGTGTCGAGGTTTGTGACACCGTGCATGCGATTGTTGAGGCAGGTATTTCTGTGGTTGGGCATATAGGCTTGACTCCGCAGACGGCAAGCCAGCTTGGCGGATATAAAGTGCAGGGGAAGGATGTTGAATCGGCCAGGAAAATGCTGCGTGATGCCCAGGCGCTTGATGAGGCCGGAGCTTTCTCCATCGTGCTGGAATGTATCCCCGATGCCCTTGCCCGGAGTATAACGGCGAGCGTTTCGGTGCCGACAATAGGCATTGGCGCCGGACCTCATTGTGATGGACAGGTCTTGGTAACCCATGATCTTCTCGGCATGTTCGATAAATTTGTGCCTAGCTTCGTCAAAAAATATGCGCACTTGGCGCCCCAGATGAAAGAGGCCATAGGTGCTTTTGTTCAGGAAGTCAAATCCGGGACGTTTCCTGATGAAGAACACAGTTTTTCCATGAAGATTGATGTGGAAAAGCTTATGGATGATGAAGAGAAGTGATTTTTATGTAGGCAGTAATTGTTTTTAATAATGGCATAATTCGCAAATGTACTCACCTCAACAAATGAAATCTGCATAGTTAGGAAACAAGATATATGGATTTAGCAACTGTTATCGGTTTGTTACTGGGTACAGCCCTGCTGTTAGTGGCTATTCTCCTGGGTGGCTCTCTTTTTCTCTTTATCAATATCCCCTCAATAATGATTGTCGCCGGGGGAACTTTCGCTACAGTTATGATCCGATTTGGCATGGGAGACGTTATCAATGCCATAAAAGTTGGCTTGAATACATTTTCTACCAAATTAAGTAATCCTCAGGATGTTATCCATGAGATCGTCAATCTCGCCAATATTGCCCGTAAGAATGGTTTAATTGTACTCGAACAGCAGCCCATTGAAGATCCTTTTCTGAAAAAGGCAATCATGTATTGTGTTGATGGACAAGAGGCTGAATTTATAGAAGAAGTATTGAAGAAAGAGGTTAGCCTTACCGTTGAGAGGCACGAAATAGGTCGTAAAACATTTGGTTCAATGGGAGATGCTTCACCTGCCTTTGGTATGATTGGAACACTGGTTGGACTGGTGCAGATGCTTGCCAATATGAGTGATCCTGCCTCCATTGGCCCCTCAATGGCGGTGGCCTTGCTTACCACCCTGTACGGAGCTATTCTGGCCAACCTGGTTTTTTTGCCTCTTTCCGATAAACTCGCATTGCGCAGCCAGGAAGAGGAACGAAACCGCAGGTTGATTATTGAAGGTGTCCTTGGGATTTTGAAAGGACTGAATCCGAGGGTAATGGAAGAGTTCTTGCAGACCTTTCTTCCGCCCAAGGATCGTGTTACAGAAGGTGATAAATAAGAGAGCAAATTGTCCTTGGACAAGATGTTTTATTTTTCCCATGGCCCCAAAGCATTTGGTGATTGATTATGGCAGATGATGAATGCAAAAAACAAGAGTGTCCGCCGGGTGCCCCTATCTGGATGTGTACATTTGCAGATCTGATGTCACTTCTCCTGTGCTTTTTTGTTCTGCTGCTTTCCTTTTCCGTCATGGATGTCACCAAATACAAACAGGTTGCCGGCGCCATGAAGGATGCTTTTGGCGTGCAGAGTGAACCGCCGGTGACGGAAGAAATGAAAGGCCGGCAGATGGTATCCACTACATTTGAATCGGTTCCCCTTCATGTTCAGGTGCTGGTGGCCAGACATTTTTCAGAAGAGTTGGATAGCGGCAAGCTTGAAGCGGAATACAGTGGTGAAGGTCTTATCCTGCGGGTAAAAGGGGATGTTGCCTTTGAATCAGGGAAAGCCCAGATCAGAAACGATTTCCTGCCGTTGCTGGATAAACTCGGCAAGATTATTCCGGATATGGATTTGGCCGTTGAAGTTGGTGGCCATACTGATAATGTACCGATCAGAAAAGGTGTCAGCACTTTTTCGACAAACTGGGGGCTCTCATCTGCCAGGTCAATAGCCGTTGTTGAATACTGGATTGAGAAATTCAGGATTCCCGGCCAGAAGTTGTCGGCAAAAGCCTATGCCGACAGTCGGCCAATAGCAACAAATGGAACACCGGAAGGAAGGTCGAAGAACAGAAGGGTTGAGTTCAAGATAAAACCGGAGAATCCTGAAATTGTTGTTACCGGTATTGAAATTGACGAAACCCCTATTAATGAAATTTCTCCCCCGTCTCATAAATGAAGGATAACAGATGGCTGATAATATAGATCTGAAAAGTGAACGCCGGAATTCTGTAAGGATAGCAGGAAGGAATCTGTTTTATTGTGAACCTGTCTCCCGGGCACAGTTTAAAAGTATCATTGAGGATTATAAGAAAGGTATCCCTCCATATAATCAGGAGGGGCTTTCGGATGTTCAGGTTTTTATTGGTGCCCAGAGTGCGTTGTCCAAAATCAAGGAAAAGGATAAGGATCTTGGAGATTTCTTATCTCATCTCGATACCAAGTTAAACCTGATGCTTAAAATGCTTGATACTGACAAGGGGCTTTTTGAGCAAATGTCGGTGAAAGAGCTGAACATGAGCGGTACCGGTATTGATTTCATATACAATGCTCCATTCGAAAAAGACACAGTCCTTGCACTTCATATAACCCTGTTGCCTGATTATTCTTACATCTATTGTCTGGGTAAAGTAAAAACCTGCTCTCTTGTTCAGGAGGTAGAGGGGAAAAAATATTACAGGATCGCTGCTGAATTTATTCTGATTATGGAAGAGGATCGAGAGATGATAATCCAGAATAATTTTAAACAGCAGAGTCTGGCCTTACGAAATAGAAAGCAGCGAAAGTAATAAATTCCTGGTTGCCACTATCCCTCAGCCATTCATTGTGAGATGGATTAAGAACCACGAAGGGCACGAAGGTTTTTAAAAATTTTTTCTCTCCGGGTCCTTCGTGGTGAAAAATAAAGGGTATCAAATTATTTAAGGCACTTTTAGAGATAGTTAGAGAAAATTTAATATTGAATGGAGTTCGAGTAAGCAATGCGGGAAATTCAATCAGCGGTTATTACTGAAGCGGTTAAAGCCATTACCATGGAGGCCAGCATCTGTCTTGAACCTGATATCCTGGATGCACTGGTACAGGCACGAGATCGGGAAACATCACCTCTTGCCAAGAATGTTCTGAATATTCTCATGGTAAATGCTGATATTGCCAGCCGTGAGAAAATTCCGGTGTGTCAGGATACAGGAGTTGCCGTTGTTTTTGCGGAAGTAGGTCAGGATGTGCGGGTAGAGGGAAGCCTGGAAGAGGCAATACAGAAAGGTGTCAAGGATGGCTATGAAGAAGGCTATCTTCGTAAATCCATCTGTGACCCGGTTACCAGGAAAAATACCGGGACAAATACTCCGGCTGTTATCCATTATGAAATAGTACCCGGTGATACGATTAAACTCAGTATGCTGCCTAAGGGCTGCGGCAGTGAAAATATGAGCGGGCTTGTCATGCTCCCTCCTTCTGCCGGGATACAGGGCATGGTTGATTTTGTCGTTGACCTGGTGGTAAAGGCAGGTTCCAATCCCTGCCCGCCTGTTACGGTGGGAGTGGGGATGGGAGGGACATTTGAAAAAGCTGCCCTGCTGGCAAAAAAATCTCTCTTCAGACCATTGGGTCAGGCAGCAGAGCGTGATGATGTCGCTCAATTGGAAAAGGAAATTCTGGATAAAATCAATGAGAAGGGTTCCGGTGTACACGGGCTCGGCGGCTGCAATACAGCACTTGCTGTCCACATAGAAGCCTTTCCCTCACACATTGCAAGCCTGCCAGTAGCAGTCAATATTCAATGTCATGCCCACAGGCATAAAGAAGTTACTCTGTAAAGAATGCATTCAACTTAAAACTTAAAACTTTTTTAACCCTATGTCTCTTTTACGAATGAAGCCGGAAGGCTTCCAGAGTTTGATATCTGTTGAAATTCCGTTTGCCGGTAAGGTTCTCGAAACCCTGAAAGCAGGGGATTTGATCAGCCTTTCCGGGACGTTGTATACGGGAAGGGATCAGACTCACAAGCGGTTATGCGATTTGCTGGATTCAGGAAAACCTCTTCCCGTCGATCTGGCCGGGCAGCTCCTGTATTATGTCGGCCCTAGTCCTGCACCGCCAGGACATGTTATTGGTGCCGCCGGACCGACCACAAGCTACAGGATGGATGCCTATACACCTCGATTACTTGATTTGGGGATGAAGGGCACCATGGGGAAAGGGTCACGTTCCCCTGAAGTTCGGGAGGCCATGAAAAAACATGGGGCAATTTATCTGGCAGCTTTTGGCGGTGCCGGTGCGTATCTGTCCCGATGCATAAAGGAGTCGGAATTAATTGCATTTCCCGATGCCGGCCCAGAAGCTCTTTTCCGGTTTACCGTTGAGGGTTTTCCCGCAGTTGTCATTAATGATGTCCATGGAAACGACTACTATGAGATGGT
>JACNJZ010000132.1 GCA_014382295.1 Candidatus Desulfobia pelagia
CTGCGGCCTCTTACCCCTTAAACGAAACGTTATCGAAGTTGAGATTGCTTTAATCTTTACTTTGGGACAAGGCTGGAAAATTTAATCCCCGGCCTTTTTTGATAGATTGCCTTCAAATTATTTAAAGTTTCTATTAGGCTAAATTTTGATTTCTATAAATAATATCCAGATAGAAATTATAGGAGTTTTTTTTTAATTTAAGGAGAGAAGATAGGTGCGTAGGTTTTTTGAACGGTCTTGCAAACCCAGCTTACGGCGTAAGTTTTTACGGTGGAAACCGATGGTGCTCAATGAAACTCCAAGAACATCGGCAATCTCCTGGCTGCTTTTCCCTTGGCGAACCAATGCGGCCACTTCAACTTCCTGCGGTGTCAGTAACAAATGAAGCGAGGTTAGACGATTTAAAAACGGGGTGATGATATCATTGAGATGCGATTCCACGATATCAGTCAATGTTTGTTCCCGAGGCCCAATGCGGCTGTTTTTCAGTTTCTCCACATAAGGTAATACCAGTTCACGGATATTAGCCGTCATACGTTGTTCCAACTCTATAAGGTCACGGTCACGATGCTCAAGTAAAACCTTGAGAGCAATATTTGTTTCCTCTAGCTTCTCACTTTTTTGGCGGAGTTCGATCTCTTTCTTTCGCAGTTGCTCTTGGGCAAGGATAATAGGAGTTATATCCTCATGTACGACAATGACACGATGTTCATTTTCGGAGAGGTATGGAAGAACTCGGAGATTATACCACCGGCGCTTGGTTGGAGAATGGCAGGGGTATTGAGTAACGAATTCCAGCAACTCCCCATCAAGTACTTTTCGGATAGCATTGGCGACAAGCTCTCCTTCCAGTTCACCATGTTCCTTTGCTGTTTCACAGATGGCAAGATAATCGACACCAGCTGAATCAACAGCCCCTTCGATCCCATTTTCTTCAGCAAACTGCTGCCAGGCCCGGTTTGTTTCGATGATAATTCCCATGTTGTCAAGGACGGCAACATGAGCGGAAAGGGAGTTGACAATGATTTCATACATACTGTTTTTCAATGTGTCACCCCAATAATGATAGTTTTTGTTATTATAAGTCTGTTATTTTACCTCTATTGCATTAGACCAGACCAAGCCTTATAGTCAACAGTAAAGAAAGGGTAATATAACGAAAACAAAAAACAAATGGAGGCTATCATGACTGGAAATATTGAAGGTGGATTCGGAAATTTGGTTTGGGTCCGTGACAAGGACGGAAAAGAGTATGCATGCTCTGCAGACGCACTCAAGGGTAACATTAAGGCTAAAGAAGAACTTACAGAAGAGGAAAAGAAAAACTGCACCGATGTAAGCACCATTATCGGAACTGAACGCTGGTAAAATTTCAATTGCAACTGCTCTAGAAACAAAGAAAGTCTTTGTCCCAAAAGGCGTTGTCTCTTATGGCAACGCCTTTTTACTTTGAAGGATGCGGTTATTATAACCACCCATAGAGGCGCTTAGAATGACTGTATGGGAAAATTTTAAAAGATGATGGAGAAGTCAACATTATCAGTTAAGGAATATAAAATGAATCTAGAAAAATATTTTTCCGAAAAAACAGGTATTGGTGTAATCGCAACGAGTAACAATAAAGGTGTGGTGGATACAGCAATATATTCTAGACCCCATGTGGTCGCTAAGAACGAGGTTGCCTTTGTCATGCGTGATCGCTTAACTCATGAAAACCTGCAAGAAAACTTTCATGCCAATTATCTTTTCCTTGAAAATCGTCAGGGGTTTATTGGAATACGGCTTTTCATGACCAAAATTAATGAGAGCAACGATCATGCCCTTATTGATTCCATGACCAGGCGTAACTTAAGCCCTGAGGAGGATAAGGCACGGGGCGAAAAATTTCTGGTTCGTTTTAAGGTTAATAAAGTGCTCAGCCTGATTGGTGGCGAGGAAATAGCAATTAACTGAAGGTCTGTCCCTGCTTTGTGATGTTCGAGATAATAAAACAGGAGAGTGCTATGAAAAAAACGACTCAGGATGACAAAACTGAAAAGAAGCAACCTGTGATTCGGCTGGTCACCCTGAGTACCTGTTTTTTCTGTGCCACGGTAAAAAGAATGCTCGATAAGTCTGGTTTCGACTACACATATACCGACCTTGACCTGATGCCGGAAGAAGAGCGAAATGCTCAGCTTTCTCAAATCAAAAAATTCAACCCTGAAGAAATCTTTCCAATCGTCATTATTGATAACATTGCCATCGTAGGTTATCAGGAAGAACGCATAAAACAGGAGCTCGGAACAACATGACGAATGTGCCTGAACTGAAAGAATTATTGCGAAAAATCCAGGAACCGCAGGGGTGTTTTTTTAACCGCACCCAGGAACAGGTAGAGGCCTTGCTCCTAGGCCTGCTCACTAACAAAGATCGCTATGGCTACATGTCCTGCCCCTGCCGTCTAGCGTCGGAAAATCGTGATAAAGACAGGGACATTATCTGCCCATGTGTCTATCGGGAACCAGATATAAAACAATATGGAAGCTGCTACTGTGGCCTCTATGTCAGCAAAGATTGGAACGATGGAGTTGTTCCTCACCAGCACGTACCGGAACGTCGCCCCTCGGCAGACAAACGATAATTTAATGTGCCTGGCGATATAAAAAAAGTAGCATAATCTTATAAGACTTGCCAATTCTAACAGGAATTTCAGTGGGGGAGTCATCATGAAATATCTCATCATATTTGCCATTACCGGAATCATTTTGTTGACCATAACATGCTGTGTGAACAAAAAAAACATAGCGCCTTTGAACACTGTCAATTTCGTTGATCTTACACAATACACCGGCAGATGGTTTGAGATTGCCCGCTACCCCCACCGATTTGAAAAAGGATGCTCGGCAGTCACTGCTGATTATAGTCTACAGGATGATGGAACCATTGAAGTCCTGAATCAATGCCGACGTGAAGAAGATGGTAACAGAATAAAAAAAGCCCATGGAAAAGCCAAGGTTGTCGATACTCAATCAAACGCCAAGTTAAAAGTCTCTTTTTTCTGGCCTTTCTATGGTGATTACTGGATTTTAAAATTGGATCCCGATTACCAGTATGCCATTGTTGGCACACCTTCCCGGGAATATGTCTGGATACTGAGCAGAACTCCCGTCATCCCAGAACAAATACTTAGACAACTCGTTGATGATATTCGCTCTTTTGGATATGATACGAATCGACTTATTATGACTAAGCAACCATAGATAGAAAGGGCCTGCAAAGATGAAAAATATTCTGATTACCGGTGCAACTGGCTATATAGGAAGACGTCTGAAGGATAGACTGCTCCAGCGATCTGATCTGCGATTGCGCCTGTTGGTCAGGAATAAAAATAAAGTTCGCCCGGCTACCCTGCAGAAAGTCGAAATAGTTGAGGGTGACACTTTTAATGCAGAAGCACTGCGTGCTGCGCTAGACGGAATCGACACGGCCTATTACCTTATTCACTCCATGGGTTCCGGAGGTGACTTTGAAGATCTTGACAGAAAAAGCGCCGAAAATTTCAGAGAGGCCTGTTTAGCCTCTGGTGTTAGAAAAATTATATACCTGGGCGGTCTTGGCGTCAAAGAAACCGCAAGTAGACATCTGGCAAGTAGAATTGAGACGGGGGAAATTCTTTCAGCCAGACCTGAAGGCCTTCAAACCATCTGGTTCCGCGCCGGGGTTATTATCGGAGCAGGAAGCGCCAGCTTTGAGATCATCCGCAACCTCACTCAGAAACTACCAATCATGGTCACCCCGCGCTGGGTCAAGACCAGAACTCAGCCAATTGGCGTAGATGATGTTATCTCATATCTTGAAGAAGCCATCGACTGCGAAGTTGATGAAAATACCATAATTGACATTGGCACCGAACAAATGAGTTTTCGTCAAATGATGCTTGAAGCGGCAAGAGTTATGGGGCTGAGGAGGTATATGATTCCCGTTCCTCTGTTATCACCGCGCCTGTCATCTTTCTGGCTCATTCTTTTTACGCCGATTCCATACAAGATGGCCGCCGCACTGGTAGAGGGTCTGAAGTCGGAAACTATTGTCCTTAATGATAATGCCCGAAAATATTTTCCTAATATTGCACCAAAAAGCTATGATGCATCAATCCAGAAGGCTCTGCAGGAAATTGAAGAAGATCAGGTAATCAGCCGCTGGTGTGACTCCAGCGCCGATATTTTCTGCGACATCAAAGGCCAGGATAATATCCACCAGGCAATTTTGCGAGATGTGCGGACAATTCCATTACATGGAATCCGTTCTGAAAACGTTTTCAAAGCCGCGTGTTCCATTGGTGGAGAATCAGGCTGGTTTAGCTACCACTTTCTTTGGGGACTGCGGGGTATAATTGACAAACTGTTCGGAGGCTATGGGCTGAACCGAGGGAGAAGAGACCATACCAAACTCCGTGTAGGAGATGCCCTTGATTTCTGGAAGGTAGCAGATATTAAAGAGAACAAACGTCTTTTACTGTTGGCTCAGATGAAAGTACCAGGGAAAGCCTGGCTTGAATATGACATTCAACCCGATGTCCTTGTTCAGACCGCCCACTTTTTCCCGCGAGGAATTCTGGGCAGGCTCTACTGGATATCTGTTTCACCGCTGCATAACCTGGTTTTTGTCGATCTGGCAAAAAAAATAGTGGAAAAGGCCAGCAAAATGAAAAGCCCGTAAGAAAAAGCCTAAGGGGATTTAGGCTTGGAGGCCCGTTATGAACAACAATAAATATTTACCTGAAGCAAAGATTTTATTTGCTTCAGGACAGCTGGAAAAAAGTATCGATTTCTTCACAATTGCTGAAGAAAAAGGATGTGAAACTGTTGATTTATATTTGAGCCGAGGGGCTGCAGAGATGGCGCTGGGTCGCCATCGCGATTCACAAGAAGACTTCACCCACGTACTCCAACAAGATGCCAAACACGAGAGAGCCCATTATTTTCGAGGGATAGCCTATCTTGCTCTTGGTGAATATGAAAAAGCTATTAAAGATCTCACCTTTTCACTGGCCAGAAACAATGATCGGGGTATAGCGCACCTGGCAAGAGGCCTTGCCTATGCGGAACTTGGCCAGGAGAAAGATGCTACCCTTGACTTCAAAGGTTCTGAGGCCTTTTCTGATGCTGAACTTAAAAGCTTTAAAAACCTCTTTGGGAATATCCCAACCCCTTTCAGCAATACAAAAGAACTCCTCTCAAAAGAAAATGCCCCCTGGAATAATCTACTGAGTAAAAATGCAGCTGAAAAGTTATCCAACCTGTTAGAATAAAAATGATTTGCTCATTCCTACGAGTCACTGGTTCAAATATTCATTGATTCTTTGTCTACGGTATTGGAATATTCGATCAAGGATTTTCTTAATAAAAATAGCATGCATAGCTTTACCTGCCAGGCCAAACGGCAGGTCATAATACACCCTGTCAATTATCTTTACCCTGTGTTCCTGCTCTACCAATTCATGATAGTGATACCAGAATTTATAAGGACCAACTCTCTGCTCATCGACAAACCCATATTCGCATATATGCTTTATCTCAGCG
This sequence comes from Candidatus Desulfobia pelagia, assembly GCA_014382295.1. Classification (GTDB taxonomy): domain Bacteria; phylum Desulfobacterota; class Desulfobulbia; order Desulfobulbales; family SURF-16; genus Desulfobia; species Desulfobia pelagia. The sequence goes on from JACNJZ010000132.1 coordinate 5,565, forward strand.
ACCCATTTATGCACCCCTATGAAAGGAATTTTGATGCGATATTCGACAAGAAGGCCGTTATACATTTCTTCTGGGACATCTGTGATAATCTTAAAGTCCACATCATCTGGTGTAATCAAGTTTAGGTTAGAGGGATTTTTCAAGAAGTTCCATACTTCAGCCAAAGTTGTATGGACATATTGTTCTCTGAAGAGAGTATACATAGCTCGACCTCAATTCTCCTTGTTATGCTTTAGACAACCCTAAATCCTTCTGTAGTTGGAGTATTGCTAATTCCTTGGTTTTGGCTTCAACATCTATCGTTGCATTTTTTTCTTTCCAGCAGAGTGGAAAATCAGCAGGATCTATATAATCAGAATGAGGTTTTGAACTATTGCCCTGCCATCCATACTTTGGTGACGATATATGGAAATACGGTTCTCGTCCAAGACTCTGCCATAGCGAAATTGTCCGCTCTGTCACCTCTTCTTCTGTCATTCCATCGGGAAAGCAACGATGGTGATGGACATCATACACCATGGGAATTTTTAGTTTGTCGCACACTGGCAAGAGATCAACCGGAGTATAAGAGACGTCATCATTTTCCAGCGTAAGACGACTTCTCAGCGCATTGGGTAATCTTGTTATGTTTTCCTGCAGGCGACTCAGGGCTGATTCTTTATCTCCATACACTCCACCAACGTGAATATTGATGACCTCAGCATCAACAAGATCTGCTAGCATATCATGATATGTAAGCTCCCGTGTCGTATTTTGTATTACCTCATCCCTGTTTGAAGCGAGAACATTAAATTGATCAGGATGAAAGCTCAGCCGAATGTCATGGATATTTCTGAATCTTCTTATTTCTTCAAACACCTGCTGTATTATTGCTGCATCAGGAAGATCCTCAAGCTGGTAGCCCACTTGAGGATGGGTAAATCGGGGGAAAAGAGGAGAAAGAATCCTAAAGGCACCAATTCCATTTTCAGCCACAAACTTGAGAGACTTCTTCAAACTATTGACATTGTGCAGGCAAATATCGGAAAGACGAGAGAGCTGCTCAACTCTAGGATAACGTAAAAGTGTCTTAGCAGTAACCTGTCTAAACTTGATAGGCTCATTACTAAAAATACAGCACAGTCCAAAGCGAAGTTTTCCTGTATTTTTCACGGTATTCTTCTCATCTATTGAAATTTTCTAAAAATGAGGCATATATATAATATGCTTTCATAGCAAAGGATAGGCATCACCGGCACTTAATACAAGACAAAGGGCCAGGACATGTGCAAAGAAAAGAATCCAAATCCAAACGACTTTTTCTCCAATCTAAAAGGTCCCGCCCCTTTTCGCAAAAAACTCACGTCACTCCTAAAAAATAATTTCCTTAAAATAAAAACCAGGAAAAATTGCTGCGGGAACCATGGTGAACCCGGCTGTTGAAAAAGTTCTTAAAACTCCACCGGTCGGTGAGGAAGATCATAACATTGTCATGAGTGAAAAAATACGATTAGGAATCAGTTCTTGTTTGATGGGTAATAATGTCAGATATAATGGAGGACATCAACTTGATAAATTCATAACCAGAACCTTAGGCAACTATGTTGAATTTGTACCGGTCTGCCCTGAGGTTGAATGCGGCCTCGGAGTGCCACGCGAAACTTTGAGATTGGTAGGCTCTGCTGATAACCCCAGACTAATAACAAGCAGGTCAAAAATTGATCATACTGAGAAAATGCAGAAATGGGCTGCTCAGAAAATTCAGGAACTCGAAAAAGAAGATCTGCAAGGTTTTATCTTCAAAAGTAAATCCCCCAGCAGTGGCATGGAGAGAGTGAAAATATACCATGCTGACAAAAGTGGTCTTACCGGATCAGGACCCGGGATATTCGCCAAAATGTTTATGAATCACTTCCCTCTTTTACCGGTAGAGGAAGACGGTCGCCTCCATGATATCTTTCTTCGGGAAAATTTTGTTGAACGCATTTTTGTATATAAAAGGTGGCGTGATCTTGTTGGCAAAAAAATTACCCGGGGCGCTTTGGTTGAATTTCATACTGATCACAAACTCTTGATTATGGCCCACAGCATTGCCCATTATCGAACACTGGGTCGTATTGTGGCCCAAGCAAAACAGTATAAACCGGCACACCTTATAGCAAATTATGAAAGTACACTTATGAAAGCATTACGGTTAAAAACAACCGTTAAGAAAAACACCAATGTTCTTCAACACATAATGGGATATTTTAAAAAAGTCCTTACTAAAGATGAAAAAAAGAGCTTCTTGAGCTTATTGAGGCTTATCTACACGAATACTATCCTCTTATAGTCCCTGTTACCTTGATTAATCATTATGTTCGTAAATACGGTGAAAACTATCTTGCTCAGCAACACTACCTGAACCCTCACCCGATTGAATTAAAATTAAGAAACCATGCGTGAGATTAACAAGGAACTTTAGATTTGATATGGCAGGATTATGCCTTGAGAACACTCCAGCATTAAAGATGTTTCCTGCTAAGGTCTCATTTCACTGATTGAGAAAATGATACTTCAGAGTTTTGGCAGAATGTAGAGAACTTTCATCCTGAAACATATGATTGGATAGATCCAAAATCTTATCGAGTGTGCTTGTCTCGAAGAATGACTCAGAAGGGATAATACCCTGACACACTCACCCTCTCTGGGGACTGCATTTTTGAGCTGCTATTGTTTGTAACTATTTGAAATGTAGAATAAAAAAAATGGTGGAGGCGGCGGGAGTTGAACCCGCCCGTAAAGTCTGATTTTTCTTTTATATTCAAGAGGTTAGGTGAGGTGATGTCTCTTTTGGGGACTGATTGGGGACTACACCGTATCTTGGAAAGTCGGAGGAATTTCTCAGATCTTCTATGTTGAGATACAGCAGATCTCTCAACTTTGGCCAAATGGAATTTGTTAAGGACACTACGACCCGGCAGTCTTCCTGTCATGGTCTGCTCATTTCTCGATTAAAAACGCTCCGGTCTTCTTACTTTAATTTTTTATTTTTAATCATATAGTTAAGGGCCTGGTAGAATCCAGAGAGTATGAGGAGTACTAAAAAAGAAAAAAAGAATTGCAAGCCAGCATCAGAAAATGGTTTTGTTCATCAAAGTGCACCTAACAGTCTACGTTGAAGTAATGTCTGCATATCACGCCGGCCATCTACAATTAAGTACACATAAACATTATCACCATTTACCCTGTAAATGATACGATATGGCTTGAAGAATATTTCTCGATAATCGCGAATTCCCAGATCTGAAAGTTCTTTTGGGTATACACCCCGTTCGGGCATTTTTCTCAAGCTAACAAATTTGCTCTCTATCTGGTCAAGGACATACTCTGCTTTTTGGGGTGAGTCGTGCTTTGATATATAAGAGTATATATCTTCAAGGTCCACAGCAGCGTCTTCAGTAAGTAGAACTGTGAATGCCACTAGAGTGACTCCTTTCCTTTGCGAATACGTTTTACTACCTCACTAGCAGAAACCACTTTTCCTTCTTCAATCTGTCGATTTCCAAGCGCCAGTATTTTTAGTAGCGCTATGGTTTCCTGGGTTTCCTCAAAACGCTTAATATCTTGAATGACGACTTTTGCTTCGCCGTTCTGGGTTATGATGAGGGGATCACCTTCGTCTCCAAGGTTTCGAATGATCTCTGCCGCATGGGCCTTTAAATAACTTATTGGCTTTATTTGGTTAGATAATCTCATGGGTCACCTCGCAAAATAAATAATCATAGGACCATATTAAAACCAAATTTAGTCCTATGTCAATCAGAATATTTTTTCATGGTCGTTGTCTGCCATACCTTTTCATATATTGAGTCGTGTGTGCTAAAGGACAGTATTTTTATTCTTCAAAGGGGAGCCCATTTTTAATGGGATCAATTTGATCTGCACACTGTGTTGCCCAATTTCTCCATTCTATGAATTTATTCATGGTCTTGTTATCAGTTATATCGCTGGTAGTTTCTTCAACGGCACGAATATATGCACGTATTTTCTCACTTCTTTCCCGTAGAAATGCTTGATTTTCTAATTCCTGTTGGCGTTCTTTCTCAATGCGTTGCTGAATTCTTTTCTCTTCCCTTAAACGACATTCTTCTTCCCACCTTTTTTGCTTTTCTTCCCTTTCAACTCGTTCTTTACCGATTCTGTCGGCAATCTTAATGGCTCCAATGAGAAAAGCGTTTAGCTTATCTTCTATCGACTTTGTCTTTCCGTCGGACCATTTTTTCTGAAAACCAGAAGCCCATGATGATACATCTATTCTGAGGTTTAAAGTCCCTGTTGAGAGGTAGTCATATCGGGAATATGTTCGCCAAAAATATTTCTTCTGTTCCTCTTTTTCTATCTTTGTTGGAATATAATCTATGCGCCTTGTTTTTTCATCTATTGAAAAAAAGATTTTCTCACCAAAAATCAGCGCATAAATACCAGAAATCTTTTCCGAATCTTTCTTAATTCTGAGGCCATTTTCCTCAAACCATTTTAGAAGTGGGTCCATAATTGCCAGGGCTCTTGCAAGGTTTACTGGAGCAACACGAATGTTTAATTGCCCTTGTTTGTTGGGGCTGATAAGAGGGTAATCTTTCGGCTGTTGTCGCTCTAAATTTTTCTGAGTTGTGAGAGTCAAAGGATGTGGATCAGCAGGAGGTGAGTCTATTTTTAAAGGAGGCGATTCTTGAATTAACGTAATTGTTTCTATGGCTTTATTGCCAAGCCCTTTAAGGTTATTCGAAGAGCGGGCTGCTTGAAAATCTGTATACACGGTATGTGTTTCAGGGGCTCCTTTGCGGATTTTGGGAAGTTTGGGTCGTTTGAGTTTGATGCCGCTTTTAACTGTTGCCCAGTAACCTCTTGGTGGAACTGGGATATTTAATTTTTTACATATCTTAGCCAGCCCTCTATCTGATATTCCATACTGGCCAGCAAGTTTCATGATCGGTGTTTGCCATGCCTTTTCATATAAAAGGTGTTGAAAAGTAACCAAAACCAGCCAGAAAATAATTTCTCAACCG
>JACNJZ010000135.1 GCA_014382295.1 Candidatus Desulfobia pelagia
TCAACGATATTGCCTTTTTCACCCGAAACGATGAGGCGGTCTCCGTCGCCGTCAAGAGCAATCCCGATGTCGGCGCCTGGCTTCTTTACAATCTCCGCCATCCTTTTAGGATGAAGGGCTCCGCATTCGTCATTTATGTTTTTGCCATTGGGTTCGACACCAATTTTTGTGACCTTGGCACCCAGTTCTTCAAATACGTGGGGTGCAACGCCATATGTTGCTCCGTTTGCACAGTCGAGCACGATATGGAAATCGTCGAGGGTGTAGTTTGAGGGGAAAGTGTGTTTGAGAAAGACGATATAGCGGCCACGGCAATCCTGTATTCGATATGCTTTCCCTACTTCATCAGCCACCGGCCGCAGTGCCGCCATTTTCTGGCTGAAGATAAGATCTTCTATGTCTGCTTCCTGTTCATCCGGCAGCTTGTAGCCTGTTTTGGAAAAAATTTTAATCCCGTTGTCCTGGAAGGGATTATGAGAAGCGGAAATAACAACACCGGCGTCAGCGCGCATGCTGGTGGTGATAAAGGCTATGCCCGGGGTGGGAAGAGGACCGGAAAGAAGGACATCTACACCCATGGAGCATATTCCGGCGGACAGGGCATGTTCCAGCATATAGCAGGAGAGTCTGGTGTCTTTACCGATTATGATGCGGGGACGATGACCATGTTTGAAGTCTTTGACCAGAAAGGCGATGCCTCTGCCGACCTGCATGGCAATTTCTGTAGTCATGGGATAGGTGTTGGCAACTCCACGAATACCATCAGTTCCAAAAAGTCGTCTCATGAATTATTTCCTTGAAATCTTGTTTTAAAGTGGGGCGAAATGGACACGGCAGAAAACCCGTAAACAGCACGGTACTGCTTTTGTGCCTTATGGTCCTTTCGGCGCTATTTCCTGGCGGGGGATTTCTTCAATGCTTTTTATCTCGACACTGATTGTTTCAGGGTCAACTGAAGATATGCGTATTCCTTTTTCCGCAACAATTTCCACCGGAAGCGTATGGGTGCCGGGTGGGAGATTCTCGAGCTTAATTTTTGCGGTAAACAGGTTTATAAGTTTTTTCTTGTCCAGAGATTGTGAAAGGGGGATGCTGGCTTCTACTGTTACGTCGTTGTGTTTGAGGGTATAGTCGATATTTTTAGGAGTCAGTTCTATATGTACAGGAATGTTTTTTATTGTTTTGAGGACTCGTTTTTCCTCGATGACAATATGGGCTGTGACAATTGTTTCTCCCACAAGGTCAGTAATATCCTGGGATTGATCAAGGGAGGTTGTGATCTGCGTGGAATGAGAGAGGCCCTCAATGTCTATCGGTATTGTAGAAAAGCGTTTCTCTTTTTCCAGGACGAGCTGGGGGCCGGTCAACGGTACAGCAGATGGTTCCGTAGTAATGGAAACAAGTTGAAAGCCTTCTTTGGGTGTGCCATGTGTTACTGCAATAATGGGGATATTTTTCTGGATGAGCTTATCCATCTGAAGAATAATATCAGTTGGTTTTATGCGAAGCAATCGGACGCCGCTGGGCAGGGAGATTGTCTCTGGAGTATTTTTGACGACAATGGTTCCTGGAGTAGCATTGGAAAGATCGACAGAGCGTGATATGTGTCGTTCTGTTATTCGCCGTATCAGGCCGCGTGGCCCGTTGACAGTAATTTCAATCTGATTCTTAAACTGGTTCGAAATTACCAGATTCTGGGGCAGGTTGACAATCTCCACCGGGATGGAAACTGTCATGTCAACCTTGTCTTCTCCGACTACGAAATACCAGAGAAAGAGGGCGAAGAAAAAGGAGAACAGCTTGAGAACCCAGTTCTTTGGCCATGCTTTGTTTCGCCAGAAATTTATTTGCGCTGCAGCCAGTTTTTCCATTTGGTGGTGTCGAATTCTTTGGGAACAAAAATAGCTTCAAGTCGATTTCGTAATGATGCAATATCAAGATCACTGGTTATTCCGCCGTGGAGAACCAGTGAAATTCGTTTCGTTTCTTCAGAGACAACAACAACGACAGCATCAGTCTCTTCAGATATGCCGATAGCTGCCCGATGACGTGTCCCGAGGTCCTTGCTGATATAAGGATTTCTGGTGAGAGGCAGGACTGAACGTGCTGTAACGATTCTTCCTTTGCTGATGATCACCCCGCCATCGTGGAGGGGTGATTCCGGGTAGAAAAGACTGACGAGCAGCTCCATGGAGAGATGGGCATCAATCATGTGGGAAGATTCAATATAATCCTGGAGTCCGGTTTCTCTTTCGATAACGATAAGGCTGCCGATCTGTCTGTCTGAGAGGTACCTGGTGGCCTTGACGATTTCCTCAAGAGACTCACTCGTATCTTCCGATGTTTTGGTGAAGGGTGTCTGGCCGACCTGGGTCAGTGCCCGACGGATGTCGCGCTGGAAAACAATAATAATGATGAGAAAAATAGAGCTGAGAAATGTTCCGAGCAGCCAGTACAGCGTCATGAACTCAAGTTCACGGGCTCCGAAATACACCACGATCAGAACCCCGATTCCAACAACCATCTGGAAGGCTCTGGTGCCTTTGATGAGAAGTATAATGCGATAAATAATAAAAGAGACGATCAGGATATCGAGTATATCCTGCCATCGTAATGACTTCAGAAGTTCTAGCATTGTTGTACAACAGGCATGTCAGGCCCCGGTTGAGAGAGTGAAAAAAGTTGCCACGCTGAAAGAATTGTTCATCATACTGAAATTGTATCAAAAATTTAAAATAATTGTATCAAAGTTATCGGGGACTGTATATGTTTTTTCCTGTTTAAATGTAAATTTATTGGGATAAGGGGGAAATGGTCAGAAAAAGTTCGATTTTATTATACGGCGTCTGCAGCAAGCTGTTTCATAGAGGAATCAAGTTCCTTAACTGCAGCGCTGTTGCCTATGACATGAAGAATGTCTCCTGACTCAATGATGAAATACGGAGGTGGCGAGGTAATCTGCTCCTCACCACGCTGAATGCCGAGAACCGTGAGACCGTATCGTTGCCGGAGGCAATCAGACTTTTATGGTTTAGCTCAGAGTCAAGACCGATATAAAGAGTATCGATCTTGATTTTTCCTCTGTTGACATCATCATCAGATTCCGTCTTTTCACGGGTAAGAAGGCTGCGGGCTGCTTTGATCTGATCCTCCTTGCCGAACAGAAAAAGGTGGTCGTTGGGGAAAATCATAGTGTCGATGCCGGGATTATACTGGACATAGTCCTGGCGTGACACGCCTATAATTGTGGCGCCGGTTAGGCTTCGAATCTGCAGGGCTCTTATTTTCTTGCCGCATGACTCAGAACCTGAAAGAATTTCCAGCTCGCTTATTTCCACCGGCCATGGGTACTGTCTGGCGATTTCATTCATCTTGTGCCGCCGTTCAATCTCTTCTTTATTCAGTTGCTCCTCAAAGCTTTCAAGAAAGAGGGTCTCTATTCGGTTATCAAGCAGCTTGATGCGCTGCCAGAGAAAAAGAAGAGAGCCGGCGCTTACCACGATAAAGGCCGCAAATGGGGTTCCTGAGGGCATATATGAGGCGGCTATGGAAAAATAAAAGGCAGCCAGCGTGGTGATTACTCCCACAGATACCAAGGTGTTTATCAGGGTTAGAAATCGCCCTTCCACCTGTTTGAAGACGGTAATATTGGCAAAAACGGCCTGGGTCATTATTACGACAAGGCCAATTTCATGCATTACTTGAAACCTTTTTAACCTTCGTGTGATGATGATAATTTACATGTCAAGATATACCCTTTCCCCTGTCAATTTCAATCCGAAAGACAGAGCAGCCTGTGAGATGCAAAATATGATTCAAGCTATTGCAGAATGGCGCTATGTGAAGTGGACTTTCTGTATTACATTCCGGCCAGTTTCGGCATGACTGCAGTTGCAAAACTTAAAACAAAAAAGAAGCCGCACATGTCGGTGACTGTTGTCAGCAACGGGCTGGAAACCAGGGCTGGATCAAGTTTCAACCGCTTGAGGACGAGGGGCAGCATGCCGCCGAGAAGGACGGAAACCATTGTGTTGGCTGCTAATGCACCGCCAACTACAATTCCGAGCCATGGGTTCCCTTTCCATAAAAAGGCGACACAGCCAAGCAGCACGCCGAGTACCAGGCCATTGATGATGCCAATCCTTGCCTCCTTTGCAAGCACCCAGAGCAGTTCGCCGGGTCGAACCAGACCCAGAGAGAGTTCCCGCATGGAAACGGCTACCGCCTGGTTACCGGAACAGCCACTCATGTCACTGACCATGGGCAGGAAAACTGCCAGGGTGATGACTGCGGCAAGGGTGTCTTGATACAGGGCAATGACGCTTGCAGCAATAATATTGAGAACGATATTCATGCTTAGCCAGGATAAGCGGCGCCCGGAACGGGAAAGCAGCGGCATGGTGCGGAACTCCTCGCCGCCGATGACACCGCTGAGGCGAAGAAAGGTCTTGGTTTTCTTTTTGTTGAGTGCTTCTTCAACATCACTTGACAGCACGACCCCGACCATTCGCTTTTCATCGTCAACCACAGGAACACCAAACAGATGATGTTCATCAAAAAAATCTTCCAGTTCTTTAAGTGACGATTTGTGGGGTAGATTGAGAGGAGAAGAAATCATTATTTGGGAGAGTTTAGTCTTCCTGGCGGGAAACAACAGGTCGTGCATGCGAAGAACGCCGGTCAGTTTCTCTTCATGGTCAACAACATAAAAATACTGCACATGATAGTCGATGTATTCGTCGCGATTGGCTTGCAGATCATAAAGGACGTCCTGAATGGTGGCATCAGTTTTATACGAAAGGAATTCTGAAATCATGAGTCCGCCGGCGCAATCTGCAGCGTACTCAAGAAACATTCTCGCTTCTTTGGCGTCTTTCCGGTCCATTTTTGCCAGGATTGCCCGGCTGGCATCCTCATCCATTTCGCCCAGAACATCAACCATGTGGTCGCTGGGGAGTTCTTCCAGGATGGCGGCTGCCTGTTCAGAGGGCATTTCCTCCACAAGGTCGGCAGCCTGTTCTTCGGGGATGTCTTCAATGACATCTGCGGCATCCTCAGGGCTGAGAAGACTGAAAAGCAGGCGTTGATCATCCTCAGAAAGCCGGGAAATGACACGTGCGGTCTCCGAAGGGCTGAGGGTGTTGATAAATGTTGTTATTAACGTATTGTTTTTTTTAGTAATCAGCTCACTGAGCCTTTCCCATGGTTGTATAGTATCACTCATTACTTTCCTTGATTATGTTCGTCGGAGTAAAAATGCCAATAAGTCGTAGTAAAGGAAACTGGAGACGCACCATTTTTCTGAATGTATCTGTTCCCGGGAGGGAGGGTGTTGGCAACGTGTTGTTTTTTTATTTTACTGAACTGACAATACTTGGTTTTGCAGTGGGCTGGTGCCGACGTTCTCAATGTTTTTTGTTTGTTTAAGAGCTGTTTAATATCGTAATATCTACCATGAAAAAGTGGTCAACGATATACTTTCCAAGCCAAAAAAAGATTATTCACACCAACCAAAATCGTTTCGCCATTTTAAGTTTGTTAATTTTTTCTTTTGAATCTTGATAAGAAGTGCGAGGTATGATTTATTTTTGAATACTCTAATAATGAAAAGGATGAACTTGACATGGGGAATAAAGTAATTTATATAACTTGTTTCGTGTTTATATAAATAAGTCTTATTCAATCCCTGTTTTCAGGGTATTGAGTATCATGTGATATAAAAAAGTCTAGTAGGAGTTATATTTTGGCAAATCATAAATCAGCGTTAAAAAGAAATAGACAAAGTCTTCTCGCCAGAGCCCGCAACAGAGTAAACAAGACAAAAGTAAAAAGTGTTGTCAAGGCGGTAAACGAAGCTATTGAACAGGAAGCTGTTGAAGTGGCTCAGGCGGCTCTTCTCGCAGCAATTCCCGTTATTCAGAGGGCTGCCAGCAAAGGGACACTCCATAAGAAAACAGCGTCTCGCAAAGTGTCACGTTTGACGAAAAGAGTTAATGTTTTTCTTGCAAGCGTTCAGAATGCTGAATAAAAATGGTGCTCCTCTCCGCATGGGGAGTGATCGTCAGAAATGTCAGATCCGACATTCTTTCTAAGCGAAATTGTTTGAAAAAAAGCCATGGACTTCCTTTGGGAGGTACCATGGCTTTTTTTTTATGTTCGTCAAAAATAAGTAAAAAAGTAAGAAGGGAACATTCCGATGTATCAACCGGCATTTGAAGATTTTCAAAAACTTGCAGGAAAAGCAGGGCTGATTCCTGTTTTCCGGGAGATAGTTGCTGATCTTGATACGCCGTTAACTGTTTTTGCCAAGGTTGCCGGAGAGGAGAGCCATGCGTTTTTGCTGGAAAGTCTTGAGGGTGGAGAAAAATGGGGAAGATATTCTTTTATTGGTTTCGATCCCATTCTGACCTTTGAAAGCCACGGCGACAGTGTCGAAATTAAGCGGGATGATACAGTAGAGCACAGGACCGGGGACCCATTGGAGCTGCTTAAGGAGATCCTGGCATCTTTCCATGTCTCCCCGGATAATGATTTTCTTCCGCGTTTTTATGGCGGTGCAGTTGGGTATCTGGGCTACGATATGGTCCGCTTCATGGAAAAACTTCCTGAAATGAATCCGGCTCAGGATGTTTTTCCCGATAGTTCCTTTATGATTCCCCGCTTTGTCCTTATTTTTGATAACTTCAGACAGATTCTTACTGTAGTAAACTGTGTTGAAACAGATGGCTCGGAAGATCCTGGGGATCTCTATCGTGGAGCCCAGGAAAAAATTGACGGCGTTATTCATCGTTTGCGTACAAATCCATTACCTGCAGATGTTATCCATACTTCTGAGCCGTCGAAGAAGCACGATTTTCAGCCGAATATGACAAAAGAGTCATTTCTGGAAATGGTAGATCGGGCAAAAGAATATATCCTTGCCGGCGACATTATTCAGGTTGTGCTGTCCCAGCGCTTTCACAGCAAGACAGATTTAGCTCCTCTCCTAATATATCGGGCACTCAGACACATCAATCCCAGTCCGTATCTTTTTTTTGTAAAGCTTGGCAATGCCGTCCAGATAGGATCTTCTCCGGAAATTCTCGTCAGGCTGGAAAACGAGATGGTCGATGTTCGTCCCATTGCCGGGACTCGTCCGCGCGGCAAGACAAGGGAGGAGGATCTGGCCCTCGAAAAAGAGCTTCTCGCCGATCCCAAGGAACGTGCAGAGCATCTCATGCTTGTCGATCTGGGCCGTAATGATGTCGGCCGGATTGCAGAGTATGGCACTGTTAATACCCATGACCTTCTTATTGTAGAACGATACAGTCATGTGATGCATATTGTTTCCGGTGTTCGCGGTAAATTGGAAAAGGGCAGGGATCAGTTCGATGTGGTTCGGGCCTGTTTCCCCGCCGGGACTGTAAGCGGCGCTCCCAAGATCAGGGCCATGGAGATCATTGAGGAACTGGAGACGGAGAGGCGGGGTCCTTATGCCGGGGCTGTCGGCTATTTTGGGTTTTCTGGCAATATGGATTTCTGCATTACCATCAGGACATTTGTTATGAACGGAGATGATCTCTGGGTCCAGGCCGGAGCAGGGATTGTGGCTGATTCCAATCCTGAGATGGAGTACCAGGAAACTCTCAATAAGTCGCGAGGATTGCGAAGAGCGGTGGAACTCGCCGAAAAAGGATTGTAAAGGCCATGATTGTCATCATCGATAACTACGATTCGTTTACCTATAACATTGTCCAGACTATTGGCGGATTTGGAGAAGAGCTGCATGTTTTCCGTAATGATGAGATTGAGATATCTGTCATTGAAGCCATGAAGCCGGACAGGCTGCTCATTTCCCCCGGGCCTTGCACCCCGTCAAAGGCAGGCATTTCAATTGCTGCCATCCGGCATTTTGCCGGTCGGATACCGGTTTTGGGCGTATGTCTTGGCCATCAATCCATTGGCGAGGCTTTTGGCGGAACCACTATACGGGCCGGAAGAATCATGCACGGCAAGACAAGTCCTGTTCATCATGATGGTAAAGGTGTCTTTACCGGACTTCCCAGTCCGTTCGATGCCATGCGGTATCATTCTCTTGTTGTGAGAGACAGTGATCTGCCGGATTGTCTTGAAGTGAGCGCGCGCACCGACCAGGATGAACTTATGGGTTTCAGGCATAAAGAGCTCATGGTTGAAGGGGTTCAGTTCCACCCGGAATCAATCATGACACCCGATGGAATTCAGCTTTTGAAGAATTTTGTCAGCCCTGATTATCCGGAAATGCTGCGTTGAAATCATGCCCTTACAGGGTTCTGGGAAAAGGAAACTGCAGGAGAAGAAATGATTAAAGAAGCGATTGCCAAGGTTGTTACTCGTACTGATCTGTCAGAACAGGAAATGGTTGCTGTGATGGATGAGATTATGAGTGGAGTAGCCACAGAGGCACAGATAGGCTCTTTTATTACAGCCCTTCGCATGAAAGGTGAGACTGTTGACGAGATTGCCGGGGCTGCCAGGGTGATGAGAGAAAAGGCGACCAGGGTGAAAATTGAAGGTGCTGGAGATGTGATTGATATTGTCGGCACCGGCGGAGACTCTTCTGGAACCTTTAACGTCTCAACCACCACTGCTTTTGTTGCTGCTGGAGCCGGGCTCACAGTTGCCAAGCATGGAAACAGATCGATTTCCAGTCACTGCGGCAGTGCTGATGTTCTTGAGGCGTTGGGGGTTAATTTGAATCTTACTGCAGAGCAGATTAGCCAGTGCATCCGCAAGGCGGGTATTGGCTTCATGTTTGCGCCAATGCTTCATGGTGCTATGAAATATGCCATAGGCCCCAGGCGGGAAATCGGCATTCGAACGGTTTTTAATGTTCTTGGGCCACTGACCAATCCCGCCAATGCAAATATATATCTTCTCGGCGTGTATACTCCTGAGCTGGTCGAGACTCTGGCTGGTGTGCTCGCGAAATTTGATGTAAAACGTGCCCTTGTTGTCTGTGGTGAAGGCAATATCGATGAAATAACAATAACCGGTGAAACAAAAGTTGCGGACCTGTCTGGTGGCAACATAACCTGCTATACAATCAAGCCAGAGGATGTTGGACTGAAACGGGCAACTCTGGATGATATCCGTGGTGGTGAGACAGCAGAAAAGTCTGCGGAGCAGCTTCGTGCAGTGCTCAGGGGAGAAGTCGGGCCATGTCTTGATACTGTGCTCCTCAATGGCGGCGCAGCATTGCTGGCGGCCGGCACAGTGGCTGATTTGCAGAGCGGAGTTGATCTTGCCCGCAAGACCATCGAGTCAGGGGCTGCCATGGCTAAACTGGAAGCTCTTGTTTCCGTAAGTAATGAATGATTATCGTGTCTTATGATTCTTGATACAATTGTTGAACAGAAAAAACGTGAGGTAAAGGCACTGCTGTCCCAGGGTACCGTCGCTCCGGAGTGTTCCATTGATCCGCCAAGGGGATTCATCAGGGCTCTGGTTGAATTTTCAGGTGTCGCACTCATTGCTGAAGCCAAGAAAGCGTCCCCTTCAAAAGGTGTCATCCGGCCTGATTTTGACCCGGTGGCAATTGCCCATGACTATGAGGATGGCGGTGCCCAGGCGATGTCAGTCCTCACTGATGAAAAGTTTTTCCAGGGAAGCCTGGAGTATATCCCGCAGATAAGGCAGCAGATTAAGCTGCCAGTCCTCCGCAAAGATTTTATTATTCATGAGGCCCAGGTATCCCAGGCCAGTATTTATGGCGCTGACGCCATCCTGCTCATCGCAGCTATACTCGATGTCTTTCAGATGAAAGACCTGCAGGCGCAATGTGTGGGCCTTGGCATGGATGCCCTGGTGGAAGTCCATGATGAAGAGGAATTAGAAAAGGCACTTGAGGCTCAGAGTCGGCTGATTGGGATCAACAACAGGAATCTGAATGATTTTTCCATGGACCTGGATACTACATTCAGATTGAAAAAGAATATTCCTGCTGAGATTCCAGTAGTGAGTGAATCCGGTATAGGTAATTTTGATGATATCAGGCGTTGTGAAGATGCCGGGATTGCAGCTGTTCTTGTCGGAGAAACTCTGATGCGGGCCGAAAGCCCGAAAGCTGCGATAACAGAGTTGATGGGGCGATAAAGGCAATATGGTTTCCAGGACCCGGATCAAGATATGTGGAATGACGGATAAGGCGGAAGTCGCCCATGCTGTAGCAGCAGGGGTGGATGCCTTAGGGTTTATTTTTGTCTCCAAAAGTCCCCGTTATATTGATCCGGAAAAGGCAAGGGAGGTTATCAGTGCTATCCCGCCATTTGTTGATAGTGTGGGTGTTTTCATGGATGAAGATCAGGATCTGATAAATGAAATCGTTCA
>JACNJZ010000063.1 GCA_014382295.1 Candidatus Desulfobia pelagia
GAGTGCCTGAAAAATTGGTACAACGCAGTAGATCGGACTTTTTACGACGCCATCACCTTTGTTTTTTTGGCAAATTCTTGAGTTCATCCCTGGCACTGTAAACTACATTATAATTGCTGTGAAGATAGGTTGAAAGGGCATCATAATCACCCTTCCCATCAGAAATCACCCTCATTGCAACACGCTTTACTCCTTTTGGAGTATCTTCAAATGAAGTTGTCACACTGATAACCCGCATATTGTTATCGCGTAGAGTCCGGACAACATCCGAGACTGCACCTGTCTCGTCAGACAAATCAAATATATACTGCATGGTTCCATCTTTTATGCCGGATGTACGAATAAATCCACGCAGAACATCTGTTTCGCTTAAGAGACCTATCAGATTATTATCTTTATCCGTGACAGGAATACCTGATATTTTTGTCTCAAGCATTATAACAGCAGCTTTTTCCAGAGAATCATCCCCAGACAGAACAATAGGATTGGATGTCATGATATCTTTCACCTTAACCTCAGAGAAGAGATAATACAGCTCATGGACATCCATAGTGGTTGTCCTTGCCGGAGATGCATCCTTGACATCCCTGTCTGTAATAATTCCAACCAGTTTCCCATCATCAACCACTGGAAGCCGACGGATTTTATTTTCTGTCATCAGCCGGGTAACATGCATAAGGGAAGTATCTTCCTCTACTGTGAAAACATTTTTTGCCATCCAGTCACGAAGCTGCATACATTTACCACCCTGCCCTTTTCTTTTTATGTCAGACGTAATATCCAAAAAACAAAATCATCATAAACTTATAAAAGATTCCTTTTGTTTTGGCAAAAAAACCTGCCTTTCATCTCGAAGGTACCTTTCAGTCTTCGACTTTCCGGATGAGAACAAGTTAGTGTCGGGCCTGATCAAAGCCGATTGATTTTTTCAGTTCCTGTGAGTATATAAATACCTTTTATAATAACCGTCTTTTAACACCTTATACGATATCATGAGTTCATACCGTCTCTTTTCCTCAGCCTTTGTCGGCAACATCCTTACATCTCTAGGAAAAAAGGACTTTGTTCTTCTCGAGACAACAAAAATTCGTAATGATGAACATAAATCACTTCTGTTCAGTAATCCAGTTGACCGCCTCATATGCACCGCCCAAGATAGCCCTGAACAATTTTTGAACCACATTCAAACAAAACTTGACCAGGGCTACTACCTGGCTGGATGGTTCGCCTATGAATTCGGTTATCTTCTTGAGCCTGTTCTGGCAAAACGTTGCCCGGCCCTGCCGGATCAAGTCATTGCTGATTTTGGAGTCTTTTCTAAACCTGCTGTCTATGACCATTTTTCTCAATCTTCCAGCGGCGGTGATTGGCCAGACGAAATTCTAAACACACAAAACCATCTTTATTCTGAAACCGGTTACAACATACTCAACGTACATCCTGACAAAAAAGAGGAAACCTATCTCCATAATATACACAGGATAAAGGAATATATTGCCGCCGGAGACACATATCAGGTTAATTTCACATTAAAACTTCTTTTTGATTTTGAAGGTTCCCCCGTCGATTTTTATGGAATACTTCGACGCAACCAAAGTGTGTGTTACGGCGCCTACATCCAGTCAGATGACCACCAGACAATGTCCTTTTCCCCTGAGCTCTTTTTCAGGAAAAGAGCTCAGACCTGCACCGTCCGCCCCATGAAAGGGACATTAAAAAGAGGTCGCAGCCTTGAAGAAGATAAAGAATACGCCAAGTTTCTCTGTTCAGACAGCAAAAACCGCAGTGAAAATGTCATGATTGTCGATTTGTTAAGAAATGATGTAGGCAGACTAGCACGAATGGGCGGTGTTCATGTCTCCTCTCTTTTTGATGTAGAAACCTTCGAAACCCTGCACCAAATGACCTCGACAATTACAGCAGAGCTTCAAGACAACATATCACTTCATGATCTTTTGAAAGCCCTTTTCCCATGCGGTTCTGTCACTGGTGCCCCTAAAATTCGAACAATGGAAATCATCAGGGAACTGGAACAATCACCCCGAGGGGTTTACACCGGGGCGATTGGCTATTTTTCTCCAGACGGAGATGCTGTATTCAATGTTCCGATCAGAACTGTTGTTGTTAAAGAGAACAAGGGTGAAATGGGAATTGGATCCGGCATCATTCATGATTCAGACCCCAATAATGAATGGGAAGAATGTCTCCTCAAAGCACATTTTCTGACAAAACCTCAGAAAGAAATACAGCTTATTGAGACTCTGCTATGGAAGCCATGTGAAGGATACTGGTTATTGGAAAAACATCTGGATCGTTTGAAAGATTCCGCCACCTACTTTGACTTTTTGTTTGATCTGAATGAGGTAAAGACTGCCCTGGAACTAGAAGCAGCCAAATTTTCACAAAAAGCCCCTCAGCGTGTCCGCCTGCTTCTTGCTAAGAACGGTGAGTTGACCATAACCCATACGGAATGCACACTTCCATCGCTACATCCTCCTGAAAAAGATCAGGAGGATCTTCCGAGGATCAGGATTTCCAACGAGAGAACCCATTCCGGAGATCGATTTCTTTACCACAAAACAACCAACCGAAATCTGTATGATGATGAGCGGAAAAAGGCGGTCCGCGACGGATATTACGAGATCCTTTTTTTAAATGAAAAAGATGAAATATCTGAAGGCTCCATATCAACTGTCTTCATCGAAAAGAATCAATGCTTTTTCACTCCCCCCCTGCACTGCGGCCTTCTTCCAGGGGTCTTCAGATCGTATATACTGGAACACTCACAGCCTTATCCGGTCAGGGAGAAAATACTTACACTGGCTGATCTTCATAATGCAGATGCCATTTATGTCGGCAACTCTGTCAGAGGCTTAACAAAAGTCTCATTGTAAAATGAGACCTACTCTCATTTCTTCGCCATAGTCCTTATAATATCTGCCTTGCCAACTACTCCTACAAGCTTGCCGTCAGCAAGAACCGGCAGGGTATGGGCACGCTTTTCTGCCATGATAGTTGCCAGTTCATCCAGAGTTGTCTCAGCGCTGACAGTAATGAGGGTTTCACTGCAGATATCTTTTACTGTAGCTCCTGTCATCTTTCTGATTTCTTTTTCAATCTTATCGGCTTTTTCGAGCATGATTACAGAATCAAGGAAAGAAATCATGGTGGGAATATGTACTTTTTTTGACTGATCAATAAGATCGCTTTCAGTGACAATGGCGACAACCTTTCCATCATCATCGACAACCGGGGCTCCGCTGATACGATTTTCCCAGAAGACTTCAGCCAGTTTCTCAACCGCAAGATCCGGACTGACTGTGATTACTTCTTTTGTCATTATATCGCCTGCTGAAATCATAATACCTCCAATAAGTTGAAATACATAGTGTACTGTCTCGTCACATTGTTACGCTAAATATTTATTTGTTTTTAACAGGGTAATTACTTCGGGAAACACCTCGGCAACTTCTGTTGCCAGATACCCCTGATTCATTTTTTGATAAAGCCTGTCAGCCGCCATACCATGGCAATAAACGCTAACACAGGCGGCACTCCATGGCTCAAGCCCCTGGGCAAGCAAGCCACCAATAAGACCTGACAGCACATCCCCCATACCACCTGCCCCCATACCTGGATTTCCTGTGCTGTTTAAGGCAACACGGCCATCGGGACCACTTACGACAGTAGAGGCTCCCTTTAAGACAAGATACACATTGTTCTTCATTGAAAAATCGCGGGCGATGGTAATTCTATCTGCCTGTATCTGTTCCACGGTCATACCTGTAAGCCTGGCCATTTCTCCAGGATGAGGTGTTAAGATGCGGACATAGGCTTTGTCACATTCAATTGAAGATGGTTGGGCAGCGAGGGAATTAAGGGCATCAGCATCCACAACCAGCGGTTGTTCACATTCTTTATAGAGTTTACGCATCAACTCCGCAGTTGATGCGTCCAAACCAGCCCCAGGACCGACAACCACAGCTTTTTTTCCTGATATGGCATCATGAATAACAGCGTAATCACGAATGGATGGAGCACCACTTTCTGTCCCTTCAACTGGTATGGTCATGGCCTCATGCAGAGCAGATTCATATATGACATTCACCTGGCGGGGTGAGCAGACAGAAACAAGTCCGGAGCCGGAACGAAGCCCGCCCTTGGCAGTAAGAATAACCGCACCTGTTTTCCCGACAGATCCGCCAATAACCAGCATATGCCCGTGAGTGCCTTTATGCCCTTCAGGAAGTCGGAACTGAAGCATGGCAGATATTGATTTATCATCAAGAACTTCAAGATGTAATTGGGCACTGTCTACTGCTTCAGGAGGAATTCCAATATCAATTATTTCAAGATAACCACAGAATTTTTTACCGGGATAACAGATTTGACCTGGCTTGGGAAGTCCATATGTGTAAGTGGCATCAGCACTGACACACCGTCCCAGGGGGTGGCCAGTATCGCTGTGGAGTCCGGATGGAATATCAAGGGCTACTACAGGAACAGAATAGCTGTTCATGGCATCGACTGCCGAAGCAAAATGTCCTTCGATATCACGCTTCAGGCCTGTTCCAAAGAGACCGTCGATTATAAAATCAGCAGAGGAAAGCTCAATTTCACTGATAGAATCAGTGCTGGTTACAGTATGAATCGGAATTGCAAGTTTTTGAACTATATCCAGATTTGTTTTTGCGTCACCTGTAACGCTGTCAGGATCGACAAGCAAATAGATAACCACTTCAGCACGGTGCTGGTGCAGGTGCCTCGCTACAACAAAACCATCACCGCCATTATTGCCTGGTCCGGCAAAAATAACAGCTCTTTTACCGGCAGGATTACCATACCGACCAATAAGGCCGTCACACGTCTTACGGCCGGCATTTTCCATAAGGACAATGCCGGGTATGCCAAATTCATGAATTGCTGCATTATCAAGTTTGCGCATCTGTTCCGCCAGAGCAAGCTCCATATTTATCCCCCATGTTGGTCAGAAAAGATTCCTTACACCCCACACTATACCATTAATGCCTTGACTTTGAGAAGAATTTCAGAATACTATGCGACGTCTTTATTGGTGGCCCCTTTGAGCCATTTCAGTTTTTCATAGAAGTACGATCACATCATTATCTACCAGGAACAGATTTTCAATATGCTGTTTGCCGATTATCGATTATTACGACGGAGGATCTATGAAGGATATTAAGAACATTCGAAACATTGCACTATTTGGGCACGGGAAATGCGGTAAAACGTCTCTGGCTGAAGCCATGCTTTTTACCGCTGGAAAAACTAAACGCCTTGGCAAGGTTGATGATGGCACCTCTGTTATGGATTTTGAGCCTGAAGAAGTTAACCGTAATATGACTATCAGTTCATCCTTCAACAATTATTCATGGAAAAAAAACCAAACCTTCATAATCGACACTCCCGGAGATGACAACTTTATCAACGATGCCAAATTCGCTACCCGTGTTGCTGACAATGCCGTTTTTATTGTCGGTGCCGTTCTGGGCGTCAAATATCAGACCATAAAAATAGCTGAATATGTTAAAGAAGCCGGCCTCCCAACCCTCATCTGCATTAACAAGATGGACCGTGAGCGTGCCAATTTTGACAAGACAATAGCGGAAATCAAGGCCCAGGTTCCACTGGAAGCTGCCGTCTGCTTTCTTCCTATCGGCTCTGAAGAGAATTTCAAGGGAGTTGTCGATATTATCCATGGCAAGGCATATGCATTCGATAACAGCGGCAAGGTAAAAGAAACCGAGATTCCCGGCGATATGGCAGATGCCATAGAAGCAGCCAGGGAAGAACTTATGGAGCAGGTAGCCGAAACCGACGATGACCTTATCGAAAAATTTCTTGAAGAGGGTGAACTCACTTCTGCCGAATTAATCGAAGGCTTGAGAAATGGCCTGAAAGCCGGGAAAATTTCTCCAGTCATCCCCTGCTCTGCCACCGGGAACCTTGGTACAGAACTTATTTTAAACGCCATCAATGACCTCCTCTGCTCTCCGGCAGACAGGCCTGCCCAAGTCGGCACGAAACCTGACTCCGATGATCTGGTAGAACTGAAACCGTCTGCTGATGCCCCTTTCTCTGCCCTGGTATTTAAAACCATGGCCGATCCTTATGCCGGCCAGCTCACAATTTTACGCGTATTTTCCGGTTCCCTAAGTGGAGATACCTTTTTCAATGCCAGCAAAAAACAGTCTGAGAAATTCAGTCAATTATTCATAATGGAAGGCAAGGAAGCCGTCCCGGTTGACGATGCCGGCCCAGGAATGATTGTAGCCATAGCAAAACTCAAGGATACCTTTACCGGAGATAGTCTATGCAGCCAGAATAATCCTGTTCTCTTCGATGCGTTAACTCCAATAGAGCCTGTCATGTCTTTTGCTGTAACAACAAGCAAAAAAGAAGATGAAGACAAACTGTTCGCATCTATCTCAAAAATGCTGGAGGAAGACCCGACACTGAGATTGACTCGCGGCCTGCAAACAAAAGAAATTCTTCTTTCCGGTGTCGGCCAGATGCATCTTGTCATTCTTGGAGAGAAAATCAAAAGAAAATATGGTGTTGAACTCGAGCTTCATGTCCCCAAAGTTCCATACAAAGAAGCTATTAAAGGGAAAGCAAGAGTACAGGGCAAGCATAAAAAACAATCCGGTGGTCGTGGTCAGTTTGCCGACTCCTGGATTGAAATGGAACCCTTACCCCGTGGCGGAGGCTTTGAATTTGCCGACAAAATTGTCGGCGGCGCCATACCTAAACAATACATTCCTGCAGTCGAAAAAGGTGTTGTAGAGGCAATGGAGAAAGGTGTTATTGCCGGATACCCCATGATTGATGTTAAAGTTGCACTTGTTGACGGCTCTTTTCATGCTGTTGACTCTTCGGAAATGGCATTCAAGATTTCCGGATCTCTTGCTTTCAAGAAGGCTGCCCAGGAAGCTAACCCAGTACTCCTTGAACCAATCATGAATGTTGCCATCCGCATCCCCAAAGACTGCGTTGGAGATGTCATTGGTGATTTGAACAGCCGCCGCGGCAAAGTTATGGGTATGGATTCTGAAATAAAAGGTGAGATCGTAACAGCGCAGATACCAATGGCTGAAATACTGGAATATGCTCCAAACCTTACTTCTATAACAGGAGGAAGGGGAACATTCAGCTCAGAATTCTCCCATTATGAAGAACTCCCCAACCATATCTCAGACAAGGTCATAGCTGATTCAAATAAAGAGGAATAAACGGCCTCTGCAATGGATAAAAACGGCTACACCTGTGCCATACTGACTATCAGTGACAAAGGGTCGCGCGGTGAAAGAGATGACACCAGCGGCCCTCAGCTCAATCGGCAGCTTACGGAAAGTGGATTTACGGTAACTGCGCTGGAAATTGTCCCAGACAGCCAGGATGCGATTGCCACCATGTTCAGAAAATGGGCAGACCAGGACAACATTGACCTCATTGTCTCAACAGGAGGAACAGGGGTAAGCCCTTCCGATGTGACGCCGGAAGCCACCCTGCCTATTCTCCACAGGGAAATTCCCGGTATCGGCGAAGCAATGCGTATGGCGAGTTTCACCAGAACAACGCATGCTATATTATCCAGAGGGGTTGCAGGCATCCGGCGAGAAAGTCTCATCATAAACCTGCCGGGCAGTGAACGGGCTGCACGGGAAAATCTTGAAGTTATACTTCCCAGTCTGCAGCATGCCCTTTATAAAATCAAAGGGGGAATGAAAGATTGTGCTGACTGCACAAAAAACAACAGTAAACAGAAAGATTCTTAAAGGTACCTTAAACAACCCTTAAGAATCTTTTCTCCTATCAGGAAAATATCCTGAATATTCAACGGACTCGTCACCTTCCTCACGCGCAGCAACTTCACCGATAACATGCGCTGACTCACCCAGGGCATTGAGTTGTTGCATTACATCATCAACAATTTTTGAATTTACGACAAGCACCATACCAATCCCGCAATTAAATGTCCGGCACATTTCATCAGCAGAGACATTGCCTTTTTCCTGCAAATAGTCGAAAACAGGCTGAATAGGCCAGCTGCCTTTACTGATTAAAGCCTTACAGCCCTTGGGAAGAACCCTGGGAATATTATCCGTAAAGCCACCGCCGGTGATATGTACTATTCCGCGAATTTCAAAATTCTTGAACAGGTTTAAAAGCGTTTCCACATAAATACGTGTAGGCTTTAAAAGCTCCTCTCCAAGCGTACACCCTAATTCTTCAATATGATCATCAACTGTATGACCAAGCTCTTCAAAACAGATTTTGCGGACAAGTGAATACCCATTACTGTGTATACCACTTGATGAAAGTCCTATTATCTGATCTCCTACCTTAATTTCGGAACCATCAATAATTTTATCACGTTCTGCAATGCCGACAACAAATCCAGCCATATCATAATCACCAGGCTGGTATAGTCCTGGCATTTCAGCTGTTTCGCCGCCAATGAGAGAACATTTCGCGATTTCACAGCCTTTTGCTATTCCCCTGACAACATCAGTGGCCATATCTATATCGAGCTTGCCGACAGAAAAGTAATCAAGAAAGAAGAGAGGTGCTGCTCCGGATACAATGATATCATTGACACACATGGCAACAAGATCAATTCCTATTGTATCGTGTTTGTTACAGAGGGCAGCAATTTTCAATTTGGTACCGACACCGTCAGTGGAGGAAACCAGAACCGGATCCTTATATCTATCGCCGCCAAGAGCAAAAAGACCACCGAAGCCGCCTATGTCCGTGAGGACTCCACGTTGAAATGTGGCTGCAACGAGAGGTTTAATATTATCGATAAATTCATTTGCTTTATCGATATCAACACCTGATTCAGCATATCTGGAACTTTTAGACTTGGTCATAGGTCTTATTATTAATTAGAGTTTAAAACTTAATGTCGTGGTTGAGGACAGTAGTAAATACCGCGATTCAGAACCTTTATTAATTACAATTCCACTGACTAAAAGTCAATCTGTTTCTAGCCTGTTTTGCTATATTACACCTTTCTTTGTTTATTGATATATCTTGGCAAATAAGTTAGTGTGGCGCGATGAAAAAAGAAGAAAAAAGCTCCCTTTCATTATACATTGCCATTATCTTTTTTGGCTGGATGTTTGTCTCATATTTCCTTAACGATGGCAAGTCACCATCCTGACTCCCTCCCTTTTCGTCCCAGGCTGGGGCAATCTGTGAAATACCGAAATCTGTTGAATAATCACCCTTTATTAATATAAAAAACGAGAGAGCAACAAAATGTTATCATGTGAACGATGTCTTAAATATGCTGAAGAAAAACATTATTGCCCCTACTGCAACGAACGACTGTCATGTTGTGAATCTCCACCCATGCATGTTGGCGATGGACTTGGCTGGGGTGCGGAAGTCATGTTTATTTGCCTGAACAACGATTGCCCAACCTTTGACAAAGGCTGGGAACATATTGAAGAACAATATGGACACTCCGGCTCTTATCGCTACATGCTTCTCCCTGGCCAGAAAAAAGGCGAAATCATGATGGTCGGAAGCAAAGATGCATTTACCGGCTGCGTAGTAGACCCGGAAGCCCTTATGGCGCAGAATAAACGTTATCACGCGGAAAAAGAAGCACTGGATCAACTTGATGCTTCCATTGAGGCGAAAGATATCAAGCCCGCCCTCCACCTGCTTCTTGATGAACATGCAGCCCTGCTGGGCCGGGAAAAGGCCTGTGACTCTTTATATGAAATTAATGACCTGAACTGTATTGACCCTATTCGGAATCACACCTTTAAAAATATAGACATAGAGCAAAAGGTCAATATGACGGTCGCTGAAATCCTTAAAGCAAACTTCAAAAAAGAATGCCCATATTGCGCAGAAATCATTAAAAAGCAGGCAAAAGTGTGCATGCATTGCAACAAAGACCTTTAAAACAAAGCATGGCCTGAACCGATTTAAGCTTGCCAAGCCACTAACAATTTATTATACAGACTTACTTCAAAAAACATGGCGAAAGTCGTGTCAGTGAATGGTGAGCGTAGCTCAGCTGGTGGTAGCACCGGGTTGTGGCCTCGGAGGTCGCGGGTTCAAGTCCCGTCGCTCACCCCAGAGATCCCAAAGGCTTCAGGGTATACCCTGAAGCCTTTTTTTATTGTGCGCCCGGCAGGGCGCACTTACTTGGAGGTGAAAGTCCTCTA
>JACNJZ010000139.1:0-2698 GCA_014382295.1 Candidatus Desulfobia pelagia
AATGAGCTCTAGTTTTTTACAATGGGCGGCAAATGTTAATGTGGTAAAAGCCCTTGTTGCAAACTCAGGCAACAGAATTCTTTTTACTGGGGACGGGTATCCAAAGGAAACAAATGAAACATTGGCGTTGGATTCTTCTCCTTATCCAACAACAACCAGAAGATTGGGTATCCCGGCCCCAACCAATGCACTTACTATCACTCCGATAGGCACAGCAGGGGACGACATAGAAAAATCAGTCTCTTATGCGTATACTATTGTCGGGAAATGGGCAGACGGCAGTGAGGTTGAGTCTGGTCCATCTCCTGCAACAGCAGTGTTTGACTGGTACGAGGATATCACTCCTCGACTGACAGGGTTTACAGATGCGACAGCAACAGGTGTTTACACGACCCATTTCAGAATATACAGAGTAAACACAGGGAACACAGGATCAGAGTTTCAGTATGTCGATGAAATGGAAGTTGCCACCACTACTTATGATGATACCGTCACAGACGATGATCTGCAAGAAGTAATCGCGACAACTTACTGGACATCACCGGATGCTACATTATCCGGGCTGACGGCCACATCACATGGGCTGGTTTTTGGATTTGTCGGGAACACGATATACCCATCTGAAGTTTTTATCACGTATGCGTTTCCTTCCATATACAGCCTTGTTGTAGAGTCTGATATTGTTGGGTTCGGATATACTGGCAGCCTTGTTGTTGTATTAACAGAAACTGTGCCTTATTTATTGACTGGGCAGGACCCGGAGGCCTTATCATTACAAAGATTAGGCTATCAGCAAAGCTGTGTTTCTGCAAGGTCAATTGTCAATATCCCAGGCGGTGTAATTTATGCTTCACCAGATGGTCTTTTTATGATTGATGAATCAGGGGTTGGAGACTTAATCACTAAAGACCTTTTCACAAAAACGCAATGGAACGCATTAACTCCGGCAAATCTTTTCGGGTTTTATTACGATGACTCTTATATCGGTTTTTTCTCAGGCACTACTGTGGGATTTCGTCTTAAGCTAACAAGTGATGAAGAAAGTCCATTAGAATACAAAACACTTTCACTGACTCAAAACGTGTATGGAGGAGAATATTCTTCTGCGGCAGACCTTTTGTACTTAATTCAAACAAAAGGTGCTGTAAGGGAAATAGTTTCATGGGAATCAGGGGCAGTGGTTAATTATACCTGGACGTCCAAGGAATTTTCTTTCTCATCCAGAGATACCTTTACTGCCGGCATGATCATAGGAGACTTTACAGCAGGGAATGTTACCTTAACTTTTTATGCAGACGGGGCTCAGGTTGACAGCAAAGAAATCACCAGCAATGATCTTTTTAGAATCAGCGGGATGACAGGAGAGACTTTTCAGGTCAAAGCCGTGGGGAAGACCACAATAGACAGGCTTATAATCGGGAGGTCAGTCATGGAGGTCATCAGTGTCTGATCCTAATATCCCTAATATCCCTTCTTCTGTGCCTGCAAATCAGGTTGGTTTTTTTACTGCATTAAAATCATGCGTTGAATTATTGGCAGGCCATGGCAGGGGCACGGACAATGACAGAGCTTTAAGGGTTAGTGAACTTGCTTCCCTTGGGATTGATATTTCAAGGTTTTTAAGCAGCTCATCAACAGAGCCCTATGCTGTTGTCAGTTCTTCGTCCGGTTCTTTAAAAATGCCTAAGCCCCCTTACGGTCTTACAGTAACAAAAGGCTCTTTTGTTCACACTCTCACATGGACGAATCCGGTTGATCCTATTGTGTCTCATATTGAAGTCTGGGTCGCAGAAGAAAGCCAGGACAGGAATAATGCTGTTTTAAGAGGAATAGTGACTGTTACTGAGGATTTAAGAGGTGGCTCAGGGATCTTCAAATTTTCCGGGTTTGACGTCTCTCATGATTTTACATACTGGATACGATCGGTCAGTTATGCCGGTAATTATTCAGAATGGCATCCAACAGATATTCAAGGTGGTTACGCTGTAGAAGGCGATGACACAATTTCTGATACGATTGATGAAATCATAGACCTCTTGAATGGCGGGCAACCTGACGCTTACAGCGCCGGGACAGACTATGCTCTTAATGACAGGTGTCGGACAAGCGATGGTCGAACCTGGAAAAGTATTTTTAATGGCTCGAACCAGGGCAATGAACCTCCAAACGTCACATACTGGGAACGCATAGGCGTTTTGATGGAAGGCGATGTTGACGGAGTTCCGACTGTAGCTGTAGACGGTAATTTAGTTGTGGACGGGACTATCCTTGCAGAAGCAATCCAGGCAGGTTCAATAACGACAACTCATTTGGCTGCGGCCATGGTTCTTATCGGTCATACAATTCAAAGCACCAATTTTGTAGATGGCAGCACCGGGTGGCAAATAAGTGACAGCGGATCAAAATTTTACAATGGAATTTTTACGTTCGGATCTGGTAGTTCCGGATATGCGAATCTTTCAGATGCACCGGCAGCAGAAAACCCGTACTTTGAATTAGGACTAAATCATTGGTCTGGGACTGCCATCACAAACGGGACCATTGTTGAGGACGTCGGTCAGCAAGGTGGGAATGTCCTCCAAGTTCCATCTTTAGGATATGGTGTTACGACAGAATTTTTCCCGGTTGACACTGCAAAAGCATATACAGGCAAGTTCAGAGCAAGGCAGACCGTAAACCCCACAAGCGGAGGGAAAAA
>JACNJZ010000139.1:3506-10137 GCA_014382295.1 Candidatus Desulfobia pelagia
CACTCTTGCCGGGACATACATAGACACCCCAGGCGCAGGGTCTGTCACATATAATTTAGTCATGACGATAGGGGGAACAACAGCTGGAGTTTTAAATCGGTCCTTAGTTTGTCTTGAGGTGAAAAAATAATGAAGTATACAGTCTATCAGGAAATAACAGGAGAAATCCTGCGCATTATAACTTGCCATGATCCGGAGAAATGTATCATCCAGGGAGAAGCTTTTGTTGAAGGAGCAGCCGATCCTGTTGCACAAAAAGTTGTAAACGGTGTCATTACGGACAAAACAGCCGAAGAAATAAAGGATTATGAGTATTCTTTTACGGAAAACAGCAACCCTCCGATTGACACGTCTTTAAACGATGAAGAATTGAATAGCGTGATTTTTGAACACTTTTGCCAGAAAGTTGATCCAGCTCAATGGAGGATAAAAAACTATCAATTACTAAGGAAAAAATTCTATCCACCCATGGGTGAGATCCTTGATGCAGAAGTAAAGATGAGAAGCAAAAAAGAAGATGATAAAATAAAAAGCAAAGAACAATTAGAAGCTTATGACGCTGCCTGTTGGGCAGTTAAAGAAAGGTTCCCAAAAGAATGAAGTTGTTGCCATATACAAAAATTGACGGCATTAGGACTGTCACTGACTCAGAGATTAAAAAACTGTTTACCAGGACCGTATCAGACGGACTGGATAAAATTGTTTTTTATGAGGGCACAATCCAGACAGAAGACCAGTTTCTTATTGCCATGAAAAGAGTTCTCTTTTTTATAATAAAACAACAAGAAGAGACAATCGGGTATGTTTGGCTTAACCGGTTTGAAAACCATACAGCCCGACAGCACTTTTGTGTTTTCAAGGAATACTGGGGGCAATCTGAACAAATCGGGCGGGATGTCTTGTCGATGATAATGAACAGAAAAGACTCCCATGGTAATTTTATTTTTGATTTATTAACCGGGTTTGTGCCGGCTTGGAATAAACGGGCGATTGCTTTTGCCTTGAAGTGCGGCGGAAAAACATATGGAGTTATCCCAAATGCTGTCTGGAATCATAAAAAACAAAAAAGCGAAGGCGCAGTCTTTATATATTATACAAGAGGTGATGCATGATATTTCAAAACAATTATAATCATTTCAAGAAAAAAATGGTTTGCTTTAAAAGCAGCAGTGGCGGGGACTCTTACGATGCAGCATATAACGCCCGTATGGCTACAATAGCAGAATCGCAGGAACTCATGGCAGAAGAGTATTTCGATTTCTGGGAATCTGACTACAAACCCATGGAACAGGCTGAAATAGCTGCGAACATGGAGCTGATACCGTCAGAAACAGAATTAAGTCTTGCACAGAATGAAGCAGAATTGTCGCTACTTCCTGGGCAGACAGCCTTGACAGCTGCACAGACGGAAGCAGCTATGGCTGAGACTAAAGCATGGACACCTGTCATGTCATCTTTTTATAGTGAATCACTTAATGGGGTTGATGTTGAATCAGAAGCAAACAAGGCCGCAGCAGACGCTGCCCAGTCATTTGCGGGGTCAGAAAGTTCTTTAAGCAGGTCGCTTGCAAAAATGGGTGTTGATCCCAGTTCAGGGGCGTATGCAGGCTTGTCGAATGCAAATTCTTTAGAGCAGGCTAAAACAATAGCAGGCGCAAAAACCCAGGCCAGATCGGATGCTGAAGATACAAACTATCAAAGGCTTACTACCGCAATGGGTTACGGAGGTTGATATGTATAAAATTGAAAATCCATTAGACAAGGCAATGACCGGGATGGACCAGGCGTCCAGCTCTTACGGAAGCATGACGAAAGATATTCCTGCAAACAGGGATCCCGGGCCTTCTGCTTTTGGCACATTAAATGCCGGAGTTTCTGGAGCGAAAGCAGGAGAGTATATAGGCGGTCTTTTAGCTCCTGCAAGCTTAGTCCCAGCCGGAGTTGGAACAACAGCAGGCATGGGGGCCGGGGTCGGTTTGATGTCAGCAGGGGTCCCAGCAGCTGTAGCGTCAACCATGGGCTCGATAGCACCAGCCGCCGCGGCAGCCGGCCCACCTGGATGGGCAATTGGCGCAGCTTTAGGTATTGGCGCTTATTTATTTTCATAAGAGGAGAGAGCAATGACAAGATATGCAAGAGATGAAGTCGCACCAACCTTAAATGCATTAACTGGGTTGTTTTCTTACATGGATGACAAAAAACAGGCCAATACGCTTTTGAGATATGAAGAAGAGGACAGGGCTAAAAAAGCTCAATCAGAGAGTAATGTTGGGGCTAATTATAATTTATTGAAGTCAAATATTGGCACCCTTACCGGGACACCCCAAGAACAGGTTACGGGGAAACTGTTGTACGGCCAAGACTTACAAACTGACCAGGCAATCAAAGAAACAAAAGAGAAGACAGACAGACACACCAGATTAGGGCAGATAGTTTCTTTTTTCCAAGAGAACCCCGGAGTCTCTATTGAGAGTCTTCCGCCCGAACTATCAAAAGATTATGTAGGGCTACAGGCGATTTCTGATTATACCAAAATCACGGCTGACACAGAAGAGGGCAAGGCCAGAAAAATGGCTGCTGTCCAGAAAGTTGCAGATATAAAATATCCTCTTTTTGCAGCAAAGCGGGACTTGGCACAAAAAGCCGCAGTCGAAGGGGATATCGGCACTCTTGTTAATGTTGCAAGACAATTGGTAAAGGAAGCACCTACCCCATATAGCCTTGGAGAATTTGATCAGGGCAGCCATACCTTTGAGCTTAAATACCTTGATTCTCCATCTGGAGAGGACAAGCGAGTTGGGAGAATATCCCTCAAAGAAGTCATGAGCAAAATGAATAAGATGAATAAGGAAATATTTGTTAACAGCATAGCCATGAATTCATCTAATACTGACCTTGGGAATAGAAAGGCTATCGAAAACCCAATTCCAATAAAAGACAGTTCTGGGAATGATTTCCTTGCTATCACAAAAAAACAATTAGCAGACCCCACTAGAGTAGACATCACGCTTATAAATCAAAAAACAGGAGAAAGCTCTCATATCAACGGATGGGAAGTTTTATACAAGCTTGGGTTTACTAAAACCAACCTTGATGATGAAAAAAAACAAGCAGACATAGAAGGCGTGAATCTAAGAAACACAGTTACCAAAAAACAATTATTCTCGTTGGAACAAGGAGAAGAAGTCGAAAAAGCATTGTCTGAAATCTCAGCCATGGAAGGAAGAGGGGATTCTCAGGCCTTGCTGCGTAAATATTCGTTACCGGTACAAAGAAAAGTCAGGTCAATATTATCAGAAGAAGCAAAAAAGCCTGTGTCGGTTGATGATTCAAGCAAAATATTCCAAAGGGTTTATGAAGACATATTGACCAGCAGTGGTTTAACTTTAGATGAAATAACAGGTCTTCTTATAGACCAAAACAATGCTCCGGTTACGCAGAGTGAAAAAGCAGGCTATCTCAACACAGCAAAAAGGATCACTACAGAAGCAGCAAATATCGTTCAAAAAGAGAACGTAAATCAGTTTGAGGCTGAAAAAAGAGCAGTCGTGAAGATCAAAGAAGAAAACAACCAAATGGCTGACAGGGGCTTTCAGCTGATTATGGATAATTATGATCCGGCTAAAGAAATTGAAGACCAGCCAGACATAATGGCTTTCTTTGACCAGTTAAATTCTGAGTACCCGGAAGTTGCAGTAATTATAGAAAAGAAGCTTGCAAAGGTGAAAGTGGACCAACCTGACGAACCCAAACCAACCCCTTTTAAATTAAAACGTACGGGTGAGGTGGATAAAGAACTATCAGAGAGAGTAAGTAAGCCATTCCCAGGCAAAACAAAAACAAAAACAAAAACATGGGGTAAAGACAAACCTACGTCACTTAAAGAGGCTCTATTGCCAAAAATAAGAGGCTTTAACGAATGAACGTAATAGACAGGATATTTGAAGAATCAACCGGCCAGACTGGACAAAGTAACCTGTATAAAGCTTTTTTAGAGTCAAAAAAACGGGTTAACGCCGAACCTCGCAAGGAAGGCACAACGCCGGGAGACTATACCAGGAATCTTGCTATTGGGCTTAATAGATTTGGCCAGACAATAGGTAGGGGTATTGATGTTTTAGGCAATCTTGATCCCACTCGTTTAATCACGGAGAGTGGCGAAGGCATTATTGATAGAGCTGGGCAAGGTATAGAATCATTTTATAAAAAGAAAGAACAAGAAGACTATGAAGCTTTGACACCTGCTATGAAAAAAGCCATGGAGTTAAAGTATACAAAGGACATTGATAAGACCTGGACAGAAGCTCCAGTAGAAAAGTTTAAAAGCTTATTCGCAGGGGAAGCTTGGAAGAGTCCAGCGAAAATGGCAGGAAGTTTACTTCAGTCTGCACCAAGCACTATTACTGGCATGGGTACTGGTATGCGTATCACAGGCAGCCTATTGAAATCCGCATTGGTCAAGAGCGGTAAAATGTCTAAAGGTATTGCGGGCATGATAGGCGGCTGGATTGGTGAGGGCAGCGTTGCATCAGTTGAATCAGGCAAAGAAATCTATGATATGGTTGTCGCATCACCCCATGAAGTATTATCCCAAACAGAAGAATATCAGAGAGCATGGAACACACTATCAGAAGAAGGTCTGCCTGACAACGTAAGAGATAAAAAAGCAAGAGAACTTGTTGCTGATCATGCAGCAATGAAATCAATGGCGGTAATATTTGGTACGATTGGTGCACTCGGAGCTGGTTCAGGCTATTACATGGGTAAATTGCTTGGTGGTGAAATAACCGGCGGAGTGGCTAAAAAAGCATTGCTTGGAGCTATAGGCGAAACTTTTCAAGAAGCTCCTCAAAGTGGTTTTGAAAGGCTTGAAAGCAATATACAGAAAAAGAAATATGTAAACCCCAACCAGGATATATGGGAGGGCGTGCAAGAAGGTTCTGTGGAAGGTGGCGTTCAAGGGTTTGCAATGGGCGGAGGCATGGCAGGTGGCGTGGCTGCATTACAAGGCAAGCAAACCCCAGGCAAAGACCAAACACAAGATATTGAAACCCTAAACAATCTTAAAACAGCCCTACACTCTGGTAAGATAACCCCAGAACAAATATTAGACCTAAAGAAAGACCCGAAAAATGCCCGCTTAGTACCAGACCTTGACAAGATGGTAGCAGAGCATGACGACATATCATATGCCAACGACACGCCAGCAGGACAGACTTTAAATGCTGCAAGAAATGCAAGGCTGATGGAACGATTAGCCAGGGGTGAAGATATTGCTTTTGACTCTACTATCAACAGATTTGCACAATTATTAGATGAAGTTATCGATGCAGTTCCAAATAAATTCGACATGGAGAATAGAGGCAAAAAACTTGTTGAGATAGCCAAAAGAGAAAAACTCACCAAAGAAGAGTTCAACACGCTACAGAACGGATTAAATCGCAGGCAAAGAGAAAGAGATGACGAATACGAAAGAAGCAAAACGCCGGAACAGAAAATAAATTCAGTAGCAGGTGCAGCGTCATCTGATATTGCTACTGCTATAAAAAATAAAAGAACAGTGGGTAGGATTGAGATTGATGAGGATGGAAACCAGTCTGTAATTGAAGAAGGCATAACCCTTGATGATGCAATAGCAGAAATAGAATATCTTATTGCCTTAAATGATAGGGGCAGACTTGATGATAAACGGTTGTCGTCAAATTTGGTAATGAGGTTTGTTGGAATAGCCGAACTTGCAAATATTAAATCTTCTCTTAAAAATGGTAATATCGGAGACGTTCTGAACAGGATTAAATCAAATTTAGAAGCCACCACAGAGCCAACACCTGCCGAGGCTGATACTGCTATCCAGGGAGGCAAAGAATTATCCCAGTCTGACATTAATAAAATTATTAATGATCCAAAGTTGTCTGAACAAGATAAAATTAATGCCATTTGGGATAAAAGCGATATGAGTTTTGAAGAAATAAAAAAACTTATTCAAGATGGAGCTGATACTGCTATTCAGGAAGGGGTGGAAGGTGAACCAGGGGCTACTGAATCGCTTGAGACAGAAGCCAAGAAGTATAAGAGTGCTGAGGAGTTTGTGAAGAGTCAGTTTAAAAAAACACCCGAATCGGGAATGGATCACAGACCCTCTTGGGAGGATGCACCCCCTTCTTCAAATTTATTAGAAGGTGATATGTTGCCAAGGGATGTGTACTCTCACCCAGAATATTCGATAGCATCAGGCAGAAATGTAAAAACTGACAAGTCCGCTAAAGAAAGTTGGGACGCTATTCAAAAAATAAGAAACAATCCTGATGCAGAAATAACTATTTATCGTTCTGCCCCTAAAAAAGAACTAAGGACTGGGGATTGGGTAACTTTTTCTAAAAATTATGCAAAAGAAGAAGGTATCCACCCCGTTGATTCTAATAAAGACATGCCTGTCCATTCCTTTAAGGTGAAAGCGAAAGATGTTTTATTCGCCGGGGATGATATAAATGAATTTGGGTATTATCCCAAACAACAACTAACCGACATCTGGAACAAAGCAAACAAAACCACCCCTGATGTTTCAACACAGGCTGCTAAACCAACCGACACTGAGATTGGCGGGGAGAAGGCAACTCCAATATTCAGTGGA
>JACNJZ010000140.1 GCA_014382295.1 Candidatus Desulfobia pelagia
CTAGAAAAAGTTAATTAGTTCTCATCCGGAAAGTCGAAGACTGAGCGGATATTAGAATAAGTTGTTTTCACATCGGAAACTAATTTAAGGAGATAGAATATGAAAAGAAAGCCACTTGTAGGAATTCTCATGGGTAGCGATAGTGATTTGCCGGTTATGGAGAAAGCGGCCGCGGTTCTTGATGAAATGGGTGTTCCCTTTGAAATTGATATAAGTTCCGCCCACCGTCTGCCTGAAAAAACGGCTGAATACGCAAAAAGTGCTAGGGGGCGTGGAATTGAAGTGATTATTGCCGGAGCCGGAATGGCTGCCCATCTTGCAGGAGTGATAGCCTCTCACACTACGCTTCCAGTCATTGGAGTCCCCCTCGCCTCAGGGGCTTTGAATGGGGTTGATGCTCTTTATGCGACGGTGCAGATGCCGCCAGGCATTCCTGTTGCGACAGTGGCAGTGGACGGGGGCAAAAACGCGGCGTATCTTGCCTGCTCGATATTGTCCATTAAGTTTCCTGAAATTGGAGACATGCTGGAGGCGCAAAGGGAAGAAACAAGAATGCAACTCCTTGAGAAGTCCAAAAAATTACAGGCCAAAGTTCGAGAAGGTCAATGATGTGAAATAAAAAGGTAATTGGAGAAAGAGTTGCAAAATTGAAGGAATTACAGGACAATGCCAGAATTCCAAAAATTGAAGGTACCTATAAAAGAGTGTTTTATCTCCTGCAAGGTATGATGCAGTTGAGACTACGAGTACTGATATGACATCGCAGAACAGTAAGGGGAAAAAATGATACTATCCATCATCCTGGAAAAACTCAGGAATGCCCTTACTGATCTGCTTCCTATCATTCTGGTTATTGCTTTCTTCCAGATATTTGTTTTGAAACAGCCCTTGCCGCAGATGGGTGAAGTGTTATTTGGCGCTCTTCTGGTGGTAGCAGGTCTTACTCTTTTTGTGCAGGGTCTGGAAATGGGCCTGTTTCCAATAGGAGAGGCAATGGCCCATGCCCTTGCCCGGAAGGGCAGTCTTTTCTGGCTTCTCTGTTTTGCCTTTGCTCTTGGCTTTTCAACCACTGTGGCCGAGCCCGCCCTTATCGCTGTTGCTGCTGAGGCAGCAGAAATTGCCGGGAAGGGGGGGCTGATTGACCCGAGCGTGGATTCTCTGAAGCAATATGCTTTTGGTCTTCGTATGTCTGTTGCTTTTTCCGTGGGGCTGGCCATTCTTATCGGCGTCATGCGTATCATCCGCGGCTGGCCCATTCATTATTTGATTATCGGCGGTTATGTTGTTGTGATGCTGATGACCGTCATTGCTCCGCAAGAGATCATTGGCATAGCTTATGATGCCGGCGGAGTCACTACCTCCACCATTACGGTTCCTTTGGTTGCAGCTTTGGGCGTGGGATTGGCCTCGACCATCCGCGGCCGTAGCCCTCTTGTCGACGGATTTGGTCTTATCGCTTTTGCGTCGCTGCTTCCCATGATCTTTGTCATGGGTTACGGACTTCTCATTTTCAAATAAAAAGGGACTTGGTTACGTGGAATTCTTATATGATTTCAGCAAAATATTTCTAGCTACCTGCAGAGATGTGCTGCCTATCATAATACTTATAACCAGTTTTCAGCTCCTGGTACTGCGCCAGCCAATTCCGCATCTTCGTCGTCTTATTATCGGTGGAATCTATGTTGTCATTGGTCTTGCCCTGTTTCTTGCCGGCCTGGAAAAAGCCCTTTTCCCTCTGGGGAAAATTATGGCTACTCAGCTGTCTGATCCCTTCTTTATTTATGGCACAGATGAAGTTGTGGCCCAGGCAGATTGGAAGGCATATGGCTGGGTCTATCTTTTTGCGGCTATGATCGGTTTTGCAACCACCATTGCCGAACCATCTCTCATTGCCGTGGCTTTTAAGGCCAATGAGGTGTCAGCCGGTACAATCAAGCAATGGGGTTTACGACTCACTGTAGCTGTTGGAGTTGCTTTTGGGATCAGCCTTGGAACCTTTCGCATTGTCACCGGAACCCCACTTTATCTATACATACTTGTTGGTTATATGATTGTTATTGTGCAGACTATCTTTGCTCCCAAAAGCATCATTGCACTGGCGTATGATTCCGGTGGAGTCACGACCTCGACAGTAACAGTCCCGCTGGTGGCGGCACTTGGTCTTGGTCTGGCCAGTACCGTTCCCGGACGAAATCCGGCCCTGGACGGTTTTGGACTTATTGCTTTTGCCAGTCTTTGTCCAATTATAACAGTTATGGGTTATGCTCAGTATATGCATTGGCAAACAAAACGAAGCCTAAATAAACATGGAGAAAAGTAATGCGCTTTAAACTCATTTTATCCTCGGTCAAGTCAGATATCACAGATCATATTGTTGATACGGCAAAAGAGGCGGGAGCTACCGGGGCAACGATTATCCCGGCCAGGGGCACCGGCATTCGTGAAGCGAAAACCTTTTTTGGCCTTTCACTGGAGGCACAGACAGACATCATCATGTTTCTGGTTGAAGAGCATCTTGTTTCCAAAATCCTCGATACGATAAAGGAGGCGGGAGAATTTCATAAGCCTGGTACTGGTATTGCCTTTGTGCTCCCCGTTGAGCATGTTGTGGGCCTGGAAAGCCAGATGGAAAGATTCAAGGAAGAAGTTCGGGAAAGTTATTTTTGATGTATTCGAAAAAACTATGCATAAACCACACAGTGCCCCGTGCTTTCTGAAGTGAAAAAAGATTTTTGTAACTGTTCAGTATTTTTAGCAATGACATTTTTATAGAAGGAGAAAAGTATGGAAGCTGACAGCATTAAAATAATACGGGCAAGAGACGTTATGAATAAAGTGATAGTGTCTATTGACGGTATGGCAACAGCCGGGGAGGCTGCCGCCAAAATGCGTTTTGAAAAAGTCACATCTCTTCTGGTCAATAAAAGAAATGAGGATGATGCCTGGGGGATACTGGTAGTTCAGGATTTTATCAAAGGGGTGATTATGACGGGGCGGTCCCCGGGTGAGGTTAATGTCTATGAAATCATGACAAAGCCAATTATTACCGTACCGGCCGATATGGATATCCGCTATGTTGCCCGTTTGCTGTATCGGGCCGGAATACGAAGAGCGCCTGTTGAGGCGGGCGGGGAACTTGTCGGCATGGTTTCCTTATCGTCATTAATCCTCGACAGCGAGCTTTTCTAACGTATTTATAATAGGTTAATGTAATTGCAGGTGTTCATTTCGAGCATGGCGCGAAATCTGTGCTGTTGCCGCATGTTGTGTCTTGCAAGATTTTTCCCTTCGGGTCGAAATGACACTGTGTTTTGTTTTCATCTCGACAAAAACTTTTCGCTTGCCAATAATGAAGGGAAGAGTACTTTGTCCCACATGATCCAACAAAAAAAGACAACAGAGATTCCGAAAGCCCTGCCGTTGTGGGGGGTGCATAGCCTGATGCTGGTGTCGACGATTATCGTTTCGACCTCCTTTACTGTGGGAGAGGCCATTACCCATGGCCTTGAACCGTCAATCCTGATTTTGATCAGGTATATTCTCGCTGTTCTCTGTTTTGCACCTGTTTTAGCTTTTACTCATGGTTTCACACTGCCCCCGGTGCGCCAATTGCTGGGATACAGCGCCATCAGTGCCTCCACTGTTGGTTTTTTCTGGTGCATGTTCGAATCCCTTCGTTACACGACTGCATTAAATACCAGTATCATTTTCTGTCTTGTGCCGGGAATTTCCGGTATATACAGTGCCTTATTCCTTCGAGAGAGACTGGGCCTCAATCGCCTCCTGGCGCTTCTCTTTGGTATGATCGGTGCATTGTGGGTTATTTTTCAGGGCGATATACATCGTTTTCTGGCTCTTGATATAAATTACGGTGATCTCATTTTTCTGGCGGGTTGTTTTTTAATGGCCGCATATACGCCTTTAGTTAAGAAAACCCATAGGCAGGAGTCAATGGTCATAATGACCTTTTGGGTTCTGCTGACAGGAGTAGGCTGGCTACTGATTCTCTCCCTGCCGAAATTAAATTCTGTCGACTGGCGAGGAGTTGAAACTCAGGTCTGGGTCGGGATTATCTACCTGGCGGTCTTTTCTACTCTTATCACCTTTTATCTGACCCATATTTCAACCCTCTATCTTGGGCCTACCCGGGTGATGGCGTACAGTTATTTCTACCCGGTTTTTGTCCTGCTTATAGACTGGCTGTACGGCCACGGTTTGCCGCCGGCAATAACGTTTCCGGGTATTGCGATCGTTACCCTTGCCACTGTTGTTATGCAGCGCGAGGCTAAAACAACTTAAAGGTAGGGATACCAGTATGAAGAGGGAGACATGACCAGATATATTGTTGCCAACTGGAAGTCATACAAGACTCTTTCGCAGGCGGAAAAATGGATTGAGACCTTCTGCAGTCTCTATCATCCAGATCCACATGTTCATGTGATAATCGCCCCTCCTGCCGTTTATCTTGCACCATTGTTTCAGAGTCTTCGGAAGTACAACCATTCCCATCTGTCGCTTGCTGCCCAGGATCTGTCGCCATATCCTATGGGATCTTATACCGGAGCCGTTGCTGGCGATATGATTCGGAACTTTGTTGACTATGCCATTGTCGGCCACTCTGAACGTCGCCGTTATTTTCACGAAACAAACCAGGAAGTTGCCCAAAAGGTGGCAGAAGCCGCAGCCGCTGAAATCAAGCCGATCCTCTGTGTGGACCTGCCTTATGCCAGGGCACAGATTGCCGCACTGGATGAAGCAGACATGGGTGATCTTGTTGTCGGGTACTGCCCGGTTGAAGCGATTGGACTGGATATTCCTCAATCACCAGAGAAAATAAGGGCGGCGGTAGAAGAAATTCAGGTATATGCCCCGGAGAAACCGATCTTTTATGGTGGGTCAATCAATGCGGCCAATGCCGGCGACTGTATCGCGATTGAGGGTATCTCCGGTTTAATGGTCGGGACTGCCTGCCTGGATGCAAAGAATTTTGCCGGTATCTGTAGGGCTGTATCTCAGCCTTAGTATTAAGCCTCGTTACTGGGCCTTTCTGACAGGCAAAGCTCTAAATCCGGTTGATGATTTTTTCGGGAAGGTGTTGATTTCACCATTCATAAAAAATATGGTTCGAGCCCGTTTTCCTCGGGTATCTGACGCCCAAGGGCAGCAAGCGGACAGCGTTATCGGGTCGAAGGTTCTGAATCGTTTTGCGGAAGGATGATCGTAGATTGTACCAAGCTCCTCTAACGTTGGCAGCCGCCAATCGGTATGGCCGCCTGCCGAATAATTCTCACAGTATGATTTTGCTGCATCCCAGTTTGTATCGACCTCGTTATCCCTGGTAGCCCACATCAGACCTGTTTTCGTGTCAAGCACAGTGTTGTCTTCAGAGACGACAAAATTATTCCCCTGATTGGGATCAGCTGCCTCGCCTCTTAAGCCGAAGAAACAAGTGAACAGGATAACGAGGTAAATGATTTTGCCATATTTTTCCATCTGTCTTTCCTCTTGATATTTATAGGTAACCTTATAGCAACTGCTGCAGCCATTTCGAAATATCTTCGATCTGCTGCGGACAGACGCCATGTTCCATGGGGTACGAACGAAAATTGACGATATAGCCGTGATTTTTAAGCTGCTCTGCCGCATTTTTCCCTAAAGATTCAGGAACAACAGGGTCATAAGTTCCGTGGTGAATTTCCAGCGAAAGATCTTTGTTTGCTTCATTCAGCTGTATGGAAGCACTGGTGGCAAAGTAGCAGGACATGGCCAGCAGACCGCCGAGGGGTTTGGCATGGCTCAAGGCAACCTGATAAGCAACTGCGCCCCCCTGGGAGAAACCGATAACAATTATTCGTCGGCTGTCTATACCCCGCTCGAGTTCATTTTCAATAAACCCGTTGATTTCATTGGCTGAAGCCAGCAATCCTTCGGTATCGACCTTCCTGTCGATTTCCATTTCCAGAATATCATACCAGGCCGGCATGACATATCCCTCGTTGACCGTCACCGGGATCTGGGGGGCATGGGGAAAGATAAACCGGACAGCCATGGACTCCGGAAGCCTGAGCTCGGGGATTATGGGTGCGAAATCGTTTCCATCGGCACCAAGGCCGTGGAGCCAGATAATACTGGTATCGGGATTGTCTTTCGTTTCAATTTCAATTGCAGGTAACAGTTTCATCAGCTCGACCATCTATTATGTATGTTTTTCCTGGAGTTTGTTTACCAGACCTTCGTCAAGAATACGTTTCAGGATCCCGATTCCATCAGGACAGAAAGGGTGGGTTTCCATCATGGCCAGGACATTTTCAATTTTCATGAATTCACCGCTTTCCACTTCTGTTTCCTGGAGCTCCAGGGGGCCGTTATAGGAACAGGCAAAGACCCGGCCCCATACCCGATTTTGTCCGTCGTCATAAAAATTATCAAAAAGGGGGCGCAGGGCAGTGCTCTTGATGCCAAGTTCTTCCTGCAGCTCTCTTTGTGCTGACAGTTCGTAGCTTTCTCCGGCCAGAACAACGCCACCGGCAGCAATTTCATAATGGCCGGGATAGATGTCTTTCGATTGTGTCCGTTTCTGGACAAACAGGTATCCAAGGCTGTTAAAGACGAGAATATAGGTGGCGCGGTGAATAAGGTTGCCGGCCCTCATTTCGGCCCGGGTGACCTGGTTGATTTCATTGTTGTCTTCATCAGCAATGGTGATTTTTTCCAGACGCGGATCCATCAGATTTCTTCCATCTCTTACTCAAATCGGTTGTGATTACTTTATAACAATCAAGGCAACGCCGGCGAGCATAAGTAATCCGGCCATAAAATGGCTTCTGAGGCTCCTCTCTTTAAAAAGGAGGGCGCCATAAACAATCCCGAACAGCAGGCTTGTACGTTTAAGTGAAATAAAATAAGCTACTTCAACACGGGCGATGGCCATAAAATGTGTGATAATCATCACACCCATAAACGCTCCGACCATGAGAGCCTCCTTCCATTTTTTAACCAGAATAGCCACATCACCTGATTTTCGCAATAAAGTTATAGCAAGTGCTGCGATGCCGAGAACAGCAAAATAAAAAGGACCGAAGCTGGCTGGTGTTGCATGCAGGACTGCCATTTTCCCTAGTACAGAGGCAACACTGTATATCATGGCAACGCAGAGCATCAGCCGTGAGCCTCTGACTCTGACAATTGTTGAAAACGGCGTCAGGACTGATGTCCAGGTCAGTGACTTTTCAGTGTCGATGTTGAGAAAAAAGGCACCTGCAACCACCAGAAAAATTCCTCCCAGACCTGCAAAAGACACAGTTTCTCCCAAGATTATGTATGCAGTCAGAATGTTAAATACCGGTGTAAATGCAAGATACGGAAGAGTAAGGTGAAGCGGATTGTCTTTAATGGCCAGCATGTAGAGCCACATAGCGAGCAGTTCCAGGGGGATAAGGAGGAAAATAAGCAGCCAGAAAACAGGCGGTACCGCTGGCAATGGATTTAAAAATACTAAGGGCAGAAGGAGAATTCCCGGGGCCACAAATCGGATGACGAGTATCTGCCAGCCTGAATAGTCACCAAAAAACTTTTTGGTCAAGGCATCTGCCGAGGCCAGGCTGAAAGCACAGAGAAGGCCGAGGGGAACCCAATGGAGGAGGAGAGAATCCGGAATCACGACAGCCGGTTTTGAGGGTTGTTATTGATATAGATGTGTGTTGGCATGTCCTGTTCTATTGTCTCTATTAATGATAGTTGATCTCTCCGCTTGCTGGAAAATGAGTGGGGAATGAGGTTTTTTCTTACTGATTTTTTAGATGGTAGAACGCCTTTGCCAAGAGGAGAATCCAGGGAATACCGTGGAAAAAGAGATCAAACCAGTCCAGGGGGCGGACAAGATGGCCTTTGACAAGCATTTGGATTTTCTCAACGATATGAGGAGGGAAAAAGGGGGCCAGGCCAAGAGTGAGGCAGCCAAGAATGAGCAGGCTCCACGGGATGTCGGATAAGAATTTTTCCATTTCGATGTATCAGTGATGATTTTGTTGAGTTTCTGGGAAGAGATTCAGACAATAGCCTTTTTAAGTGAACATGCCAAGAAAATGTCGAGAAGGCAGTCTGGTAATGGAGATCCCGTGGTTTTTCGGTTGTGTAGCATGTGTGTCACGCCGCTACACATTGACACGCACAAGTGTTGTATTGATCAAAATCGATGCTACACTTTTGAAGAGGCTCGGAGCGTAGCCTTGGGGGTGATTTTCGATTTTTTTAAAAAATTTATATATTATTCCAGATGGTTATGTGGGTGTAGCGAATATTTTTGCTCGGCCTGGTGTTGTATGGCACATCATCTGCAAATAGTATAAATCAAATGCAAACGATGTAAGTAAAAACAGGTAAAAACAAATAGATAGGAGAATGTCATGGAACATACACTGAACAAAACAACTGTAAACGTAAATGAAATTCACGAAGAAATCGTAGGTGAGGGAGTTGCTCAGGCGGGAACAATCATTATCCTTTCACTTGCAGGCCTTA
Source organism: Candidatus Desulfobia pelagia (assembly GCA_014382295.1). Taxonomy (GTDB): domain Bacteria; phylum Desulfobacterota; class Desulfobulbia; order Desulfobulbales; family SURF-16; genus Desulfobia; species Desulfobia pelagia. The sequence continues at coordinate 8,521 of JACNJZ010000140.1, forward strand.
TCGGAATCTGGGGAATCGCCTGTATGGTTGGTGCAGCAGCAACTGGTGGCGGGCCTGGAGCATTGATCAGGGGATATATCACCGCTGTAACAGGTATGTAAAAAAACAAATCAGATTGATTATAAAAATAGAAAGGAGATACAATCATGGCAGCAACACAGGAAAACACAAGAGGAAGTAAAGTACTATTAGGCGTTATCGGTGGAATTGGAGCAGCAATAGGTATATGGGCAATGTCAGCCCTCACTTTCAGTCTGTCACAGTCAGGCTGGTCTGTAGCAGAACTTACCCGCCAGTATATGGTGGCAGTAGGCGCCATCGGAGAGTTTGAAACATTGGTAGATTTTTATACTCACATAAAGGGGATTGAATATATTATCTGCGTAGCGTTCTTCGCAGCATTCCCGGTCTTCTTCAAGTATGTCAATAATACAAAGACGGCTGTAACTGTTAAACAATAGAATACTTACAGAGGATTATATATTCTTTATTCCGACCCGGGGGTTCTCTCCCCGGGTTTTTTTTTACAGTAAATCCCAAAGACTCCAGACTGTCTCTCAAGGAATCTCAATAGCCTGGCATCCTGGCATGTATTCTATTCAGTAATGAAGCCTGAATGGTTATACATATCAAAGGCCCTTCTTCAAGCTTTTAATCTTTTTCATTTCCGCTAAAGGCCCCATCTTTTAATTACCCAAAGTATTTCAGAAACCTAAGCAGAAATTCCTTTTCTCTCTGATAACAGGTGGTTATGTCAAAGGCATTACGAAGTTTGTCAAAGTGTAGCATGTGTGTCGCGCCGCTACATATTGACACGCACAAGTGTTGTATTGATCAAAATCGGTGCTACACTTTTGAAGAGCCTCAGAGCATAGCCTGGGGGGTGATTCCCGGTTTTTGAAAAAAAAATTACATATGATTCCGGGTGGTTATCTTGGTGTGGTGAGTGTTTTTGCTCGGCCTGGTGTTGTATGGCACATCATCTGCAAATAGTATAAATCAAATGCAAACGATGTAAGTAAAAACAGGTAAAAACAAATAGATAGGAGGATATCATGGAACATACACTGAACAAAACAACTGCAAACGTAAATGAAATTCACGAAGAAATCGCAGGTGAGGGAGTTGCACAGGCAGGAATTATCATTATTCTCACACTTGCTGGCCTTATTGGTATCTGGGGTATCAATTGTATGGTCGGCGCAGCAGCATACTGTGGAGGGCCTGGAGCATTGATCCGAGGCTTTATCACTGCAGTAACAGGTATGTAAAAAAACAGAAAGACGATTTACTTAAAAAAATAGAAAGGAGATACAATCATGGCAGCAACACAGGAAAACACAAGGGGAAGTAAAGTACTATTAGGCGTTATCGGTGGAATTGGAGCAGCAATAGGTATAT
>JACNJZ010000144.1 GCA_014382295.1 Candidatus Desulfobia pelagia
AGTGCCTGAAAAATTGGTACAATACAGTAGATCGGACTTTTTACGACGCCATCAAAGAACATTCGCCCGGTAGTTGGTTGCATGGACGATTTCTTTTTATTATGGTGTTTTTTTACTTTGAAACAGCAGAAGAACATGTCTGATGTTCTTGGAAAAAGTTTACCGCAATCAGGAGGAGCATTTGATGCTTAAATTATACCGTACACATGTTGAAGAACGTCAATCCGAAAGTGTGCCGCCGCTACCGCTTAATCCGGAACAGGTCATTGATCTTGTAGAGCTGTTGAAAAATCCGCCGGCAGGTGAGGAAGATTTTCTTCTGGATCTTGTCACCAACAGGGTTCCGGCCGGAGTCGATGAGGCCGCGGTTGTTAAGGCGAATTTTCTGGCAGATATAGCCGGGGGAAGGGCTGTCAGTCCGCTTATCGATAAAGTGAAAGCCGTTGAGCTGCTCGGAACCATGCTTGGCGGCTACAATATAAAGCCTCTGCTGGAGGCCCTCGATGACCCGGAGCTGGCTCCTGCGGCGGTAAAGGCCTTATCCTATACCCTGTTGATGTTTGATGCGTTTTTTGATGTCAAATCCAAGGCGGATTCCGGTAATACTGCTGCCAGGGAGGTTCTCCAGTCCTGGGCCGATGCCGAGTGGTTTACCAGCAATCAGCCTTTGCCCGAGAAGGTGACAGTTACTGTTTTTAAGGTGCCGGGAGAGACCAATACCGATGATCTGTCTCCGGCAACCGATGCCTGGTCTCGTCCGGATATACCGCTGCATGCCACTGTAATGCTTCGAGATCCGCGCCCCGGTCTCGAAGGAAATGCCCTGGAGACCATAGCTTCATTGAAGAAGAAAGGTCATCAGGTGGCATATGTCGGCGATGTCGTTGGTACAGGGTCTTCCCGGAAATCGGCAACGAACTCGGTGTTGTGGCATACAGGTGTCGATATCCCTTTTATCCCGAATAAGCGTGCGGGAGGATATGTGCTTGGCGGTAAAATTGCCCCAATCTTTTTCAATACCATGGAGGATGCCGGCGCCCTTCCAATCGAATGCGATGTCAGCAAACTTTCCATGGGGGATGTTGTCGATATATATCCCTACGAGGGAATAGTTAAAAATAATGCAACGGGTCAGGAGATATGCAGGTTTTCCTTGAAGACAGATGTTCTGATCGATGAAGTGCGGGCAGGCGGTCGTATACCGTTGATTATAGGCCGCGGTCTTACAGGGCGTGCCCGTGAGGCCCTCGGTCTTCCCGGCTCGGATATTTTTAGAAAACCAGCTCCGACTATTGATACCGGCAGGGGATTTACTCTGGCCCAGAAAATTGTCGGTAGGGCCTGCGGAGTTGAAGGTGTGCGGCCGGGAGGATATTGTGAGCCCAAGATGACCACCGTCTGTTCACAGGATACCACCGGTCCCATGACCCGCGATGAACTCAAGGATCTTGCCTGCCTCGGATTTTCAGCGGATTTTGTGCTCCAGTCTTTTTGTCATACGGCGGCTTATCCAAAGCCGGTGGACGTCAAAGCTCACCAGACCCTTCCGTCTTTCTTTTCAACCCGATCGGGTGTGGCCTTGAGGCCCGGTGACGGTGTGGTTCACTCCTGGCTTAACCGCATGCTTATTCCTGACACTGTCGGAACCGGAGGTGACTCCCATACCCGTTTCCCTATCGGTCTTTCTTTTCCTGCCGGTTCAGGTCTGGTCGCTTTTGCGGCGGCAACGGGTGCCATGCCTCTCGACATGCCGGAATCTGTTCTGGTCCGGTTTACAGGTGAGATGCAGCCGGGAATAACCCTGCGGGATCTTGTGAATGCCATCCCGTATTGCGCCATCGAGCAGGGGACGCTGACTGTGGCTAAAGAGGGGAAGAAAAATGTCTTTTCCGGCCGTATTATTGAAATAGAAGGGCTTCCGGATTTGAGGGTAGAGCAGGCCTTTGAGCTTTCCGACTCTTCCGCAGAGCGCTCTGCAGCAGCATGCTCCATTAAATTGAACAAGGAGCCCGTTGTTGAATTCCTGAGGTCCAATATCGTCCTGCTTCACTGGATGATTGCCCAGGGATATCAGGACAGGAAAACACTGGAGCGCCGGATAGAGGCCATGGAGAATTGGCTGCAAAACCCTGCTCTTCTTGTAGCTGATGAGGATGCCGAGTACGCCGATGTTCTTGAGATAAATATGAGTGAGATAAAGGAGCCGATTGTTGCCTGCCCCAATGACCCTGATAATGTTAAGCTGCTGTCGGAGGTAAGTGGAGAGAGTATTGACGAAGTGTTTCTTGGTTCCTGCATGACCAATATCGGTCACTTCAGGGCGGCCGGTAAGCTTCTTGATGGTAAGGGAGATTTGCCCACTCGTTTATGGATTGCACCTCCTACTATTATGGATAAACACGTTCTTACCGAAGAAGGCTATTACAGCATATACGGAAACTCAGGTGCCCGGATAGAAATTCCTGGCTGTTCTCTGTGCATGGGCAACCAGGCCAGGGTCCGGGACAATGCCACCGTTGTTTCCACATCAACCCGAAATTTTCCCAACAGGCTGGGTACTGGCGCCAACGTCTATCTCGCTTCTGCCGAGGTTGCCGCTATTGCAGCAATTCTTGGCAGGCTGCCCAGTGTGGCCGAGTATATGGAACAGGTAAAAGGTATTGCGCCGATAGCGGAAGAAGTATACCGCTGCAGCAGGTTTGACCAGATCGACGAGTACAGAAAGGCCAAGGGTGTTACGCGGGACGTGTGCTAAATGGCCACAACAGCAATGGAGTCGAAAAGCCAGAAGATCGAGGAGCACCTCATTGTCGAAAAGCCTTTTTACCTGGTGCAGAAAAATGAACTCACCATTGGGCTTGCCGCCTATAAACACGGCATCCCTCTTTTGCTGAAAGGGCCGACAGGAAGCGGCAAGACACGCTTTATGCAGTTTCTTGCCTGGAAACTTGGCCGGCCGCTGATAACAGTATCCTGTCATGATGATCTTTCCACCAGTGATCTGGTAGGGCGTTACCTGATAAGGGGGGGAGATACCTTCTGGATGGACGGGCCCATGACGCTTGCAGTCCGGCATGGGGCTATCTGCTACCTCGACGAGGTTGTTGAGGCCAGGAAGGACACGACGGTGGTCATTCATCCCCTGGCAGATGACCGCCGGGAGCTTGCCATTGAAAAGCGGGGGGAACTGCTTACTGCTTCCCCTGAATTCATGCTGGCTGTTTCCTACAACCCCGGATATCAGTCGGTTCTGAAGGATTTGAAGCAATCCACCCGCCAGCGTTTCATTGCCCTGGAGCTCAATTATCCCGAGGCCTCACTTGAAGTTGAAATCGTCAGCCATGAGGCCGGGGTTGATGAAAACATCGCACGATCCCTGGTTCGCATCGCCGGGATGACACGGGGGCTCAAAGACTCAGGCCTTCCCGAGGGGGCAAGTACGAGGTTGCTTATTCATTCAGGTTTGCTGATCAAGGAAGGGATTCCGCCCAGGGAAGCCTGCCGGGCCACTATAACTGAGGCGCTTACCGACGACAGCGAACTTAATGCTGCCATTGATGAGATGGTGAGCGCTGTTTTTTAAACAGCGGGATCTGTAATGGCCAAGCATCACTTCGAAGATCGTCTCTGGCATATAATGCCTCCGGAGCATCTCAATGAGTGGGAACGGGAAGAGCTTATTGCTCTGATAGCCTGTTTTGATCGCAGTCTTGATGATCTTATTTTGCAGCAGATCGCTGCCATCTGGCCGATAAGTACCGCTCTCTGTTTTTCTATTCTTGAAGAGCTTGAGAAGACCCTGCAGCGTATTGCTCCGGCAGATGTTCCTGAGTGGGTCCGGAGGATTCTGCAGATTTTTGAGGCAGAAGGGCTGCGGGCGGCACGGGCTTTCATGGAGGATGCTGATAATATTTATTTTCAGCGCATGCGGGGTCAGGAAAGTCTTGTTTTTGAAGAGGTGGCAGGCCGGCTCCTTCCTTATGTGCGGGGCCTTTCGAGTAGAAATCTTCAGCTTGAGGCAGGTTCTTCTGCGGCCACCGATACCACTACGGTTTTTCTTCCCGGAGAGATCTCTGTTTTTGCGGATGCTAAGCAGAATTTCTTGCTGTACAAACTCATCGCCACTTTTCAATGGGTTCTTATCGATAAAGACCTCTATTGTCATAAAAAAGCCGATTACCCTGCACTGTGTGCCGATGTTGCCCGGCATTATTCCACTACTCCTGCTTCAGAAGAAATATATCTCACCTGTTTTTTTAATTCTTTTCCCCATCCTGAATATGCCAGAGAAGTCTATTGCCTGCTGCAGGCAGTACGCAGTGCATCTTTCCTGAAAGAGCATTTGCCGGGATTGATGGCGGATCTTCAAGGTGTTTTTGATTATTTTGCTTCCATGGAGTGTGAGAGGCAATCATCGCAGCCCTATGATGTCGTTTCCGGGCTTCGGTTCTGGCTGCTGGCAGTCTGTCTTGGTTCCGGTAAGCCTGAGGTGAGCAGAGAGACCGCTGAGGTCATAAAGGCAGTAGAATCGCCTCAGGTGACAAGCCTGGATGTCATGAAGGCCACGTTTCGACTCTGCACACTGCATGGAGGAGCCACTCCTGATTCGGAGTTCCCGGCGCCCTTTGTCTTTCAGGGTATATTGCAGCCCGCCGCCGCACATCGGGCCCGCCTTGCCCGCCGTGAAGAAAACAGGACGCAATTCGTAGAGGCCCTGGCCTCTCTTCTTCTCCCTGCACCGGAGAAATCCCAGGGGCCGCCTTCTGAAGGCGAGGAAGGGCTGTCGCAACAGCCTCTTCCGGATAGCGGCATCACCCTTATGCAGTTTGAGCCGGACCGGGAAGAACAATCAAAAGAGTCCGCTGACGAAATACGCTATATACGCCTTGATGATCAAGATCTAGATATGCCGGAAGATATTCAGCAGCTTTCCAGGGATATAACCGAGGATCTGGGGGGGATTCCTTCAACCTACATCGACAGTGCCCGGAAAATGGCCGGCGGCGGAATGGCTGGCCGCAATGGCGAGGCCATGGAACAGAGTGAAGAAGTGTCGGTCGGGGAGAAAATGTATGACGAATGGGATTTTCGCCGGCAGGGTTTCAGGAAAAACTGGTGCTATCTGATAGAGAAAAAGATTACGGCAACCAAGGGGAGTTTTGTCGCGGCAACACTGGAAAAATACAGGGGTCAGATTGTCCAGCTCAAGAGGCAGTTTGAGATGATGCGTACCCAGCATCGCTTCATAAAACGTCAGCGGGACGGTGATGATGTAGACATTGAAGCACTGATCGAGGCCCTGGGAGATGCCAGGGCAGGGCAGGCTCCATCCGACCGTCTTTTTATCCGGCTGCTGCGTGATGAACGAGATATTGCCACCCTGTTCCTGGTGGATATGTCTTCCTCAACCGAAGGATGGGTGGGTAATGCCCTGAAGGAATCTCTTATTATCCTGTGTGAAGCCATGGATTCCCTGGGGGACCGTTATGCGATATACGGATTTTCGGGCATGCGGCGGACCCGAAACATTATTTTTCATGTCAAGGATTTTGAAGAGACCTACACCGATGAGATTAGGGGGCGCATTGCCGCTATTGCTCCGGTGGATTATACCCGTATGGGTGCCCCTATAAGGCACTTTACAAAAATTCTCGGCCAGATAGATGCCAAGGTCAGGTTATTGCTTATTCTGACAGATGGCAAGCCTGAGGATTATGACGATTACAAGGGTGAATATGCTATTGAGGACACCCGTCATGCTCTTATTGAGGCGAAATCGGCAGGGATTCATCCATTCTGTATAACCATTGACCGTCAGGCCCAGGATTATATGGCTCACATGTTTGGTGAGATTAATTACGCCTTTATTAATGATGTCAGAAAGCTGCCTTTGCGGGTGCCGGAGATATACAGGACCTTAACCAGTTGACTCTGGGCCGTGTGGCGGTGAGAGGATATCAGGGGACAGAAAAAAAGTCCCGCCCGCCTTGCGGCGAACGGGACAGGATGGAAAAGATGAGGTTGTAATGCGTTAGAAGGGAACTTAGTTGTAGGATGTTTTAAATACTATCCCTTCTCTTGTTTTCGGATCATAAAGACCTTTGTCTGTTCCTTCTTTGATCCACTCTTTTCTCAAGGTGTTAAGGAAGACGTTTTTCTCATCAACCAGTTTCTGGAATGGAAGACCAATAACCTGCTGGGCTTTTTCCTTGGTTGAAAAATCAGGGGCCACATACTCAGCAGCATTGTAACGCGCTAAGACAATTCTCAGTTTTACGCGGGCATCCTGGCCTTTATTGACTGCCGATCCCAAAATCCTCAGAGTCTCTTCAGGTGCGTGGAAGAAAGAACCGTGGCTGGCGATGGAGTAATCCCATCGCCACTGGGCATGCCTGATGTCCTGCAGAATTTCCTTCATTTCCGCTTCTGTTGCTCCAAGCTCCCAGGCTTTTCCTGCTTCAAGATGTGCCTTGCCGATTACATCCATTGCCGCTTTTGACATCTCTTCTTTCCGTGCAAGTTTTCTGGCAACAGTATCGCGCAGTGTTTTCTCATCTTCACTGTGGCAGTTGAGGCAAGTGTTGGCGATATTTTCCAGCGGGCTTCCGACGTTATGGGACGAATATTTGACCCCACCCTCACGAACGTAGGGCATGTGACAATCAGCGCATGATACGTCATTTAAGCCATGGGCCCCGGTTTTGTATATTTCATATCCGGGATGCTGGGCTTTCAGCATAGGGGTCTTGCTGATTTTATGGGTCCAGTCGACAAAATTGATATCGTCATAGTATTTTTCCATGTCTTCAACGGCAAAACCATTTGCCCATGGGAAAGTAACGACTTTGGCGACTTTCTTTTCACCGTTTTTATCAGTCCATTCTGTGGGCTTGAAGTAATATTCGGAGTGGCACTGGGCACAGACAAGGGAGCGCATATCCTGGTGCGTGGCATCAGTAGTTTTCAGGCTTCCTTCAGCGTCAAGAGCCCTTTCCAGCTGTGGCCGGGTTATTGCGAGCCGCATGGTCTCGTTATCGTGGCAGTCGGCGCAGCCAATCGGGTTGACAATCTCATTACCCCATCTGGCCCATTTTCCGGTGAAGAAATCCAGCTCTCCTTTTTCAGACATCAGGCGGGGAACGTCAGGGGATTTACAGGTCCAGCAGGCCGTGGGCATGGGGCCGGTATTGCCGTCTGTCGGAGCTCCTGTGCGTAATGTGTTGATGTTGTCCTCCAATATATAGGTATGCCCTCTGGGCGCATTGTAATCCTTGGAGAATCCATAGCCGGCCCACATTACTACCAAGGCTGGGTTGTGTTCCAGCATGTCCGTAATCTGGTCACTTTTCTTGGTCTGCAGGTAGGAGTCGTACTGCCGGGGGAAATGCTTGCCCCACTCGGCGCTGATTGATTCCATATGTTTTATTTTGGGTACGGCATTCATTGCCTGCTGTTCTGCCTTGTTTTCATTTATGGACAGTGCCAGTACACATAAAGGAACAATTGCAGCCACTGATCCAAGTGTTATTAGTGTCGATTTTTTCATGTATTATTCTCCCTTTGCGTTGGATTATAGTTCTTTCACTCCGAGATTGTCAGGAGTGGAAGTCAGGTTGGTATTAGTACCATGGGGTACGTCCCGGTGGCAGTCCCAGCATCGTTTGTCAATAACAGTTCCATTGCCTGAAGGTTGGTATAGGCTGCTGTTGATCGCCATTTGCGATACGATTTCCTGGTGGCACATAATGCAGTTTGCTTGAATTCTGTCCGCCGCATTTTCGGTTGCCCTGATGTTAAGTCCGTAACTGCGAAGTGTCATGGCCACGGAATGTTTGAATCCATCCCGAGATTTTGCGAGCATTTTGTTTGAAAAAGAATCCCTTGGCAGGTGGCATTCCACGCAGGTAGCTCGATTCCTGTGCGAACTGTGCTGCCAGGTTGCATAATGAGTGTTCATGGTATGGCAGTTGATACATACTTTCGGATCGCTGGAAAGATATGATATCATGTTAGACGCTTTTACCACATAGGCAAAGAGCCCAATAGCCACTACAACACTAAAGGTTGCAACGTATTTCATAGCTTTGCCTGTTTCCATTGATGAGCCTTCCTGGTTGATGTTCTTCTGTTAGCATCGTCTCCCCTTGCTGATTTTCCCCCTGTTCATTTCACCTCCTGCTTTTTTTAGTTAGTTTTCATTTATTTGTATTGATCGGTATTCTCTCTCGGAATGGATTCGACACTCAATGTGACGAAGAAGGTAATTCCATTGCTATTGTGAATTTGCAAAGGGCATACCACTGAAGGGAAAAGCCAATGGCGGAAAAACTTCAAGGGGTAACACTTCGGAATAATTGGGTTTTTATTTTTATTTTTTTTTGAAAAACAAAGAAGAGGGAGGGTGTGCGTAACCGGGAGGTAACCGCTTTCAAGAAGTGGTGTTACCGTTCGGTATCAACCTGGGAGCCTAAAAGTCTCCGGGTTGTTCTTGGGATGCCAGTCAAGAAGGAAGGTGGGTGACGAAAAGTAAAAATCAAGATAGGGGAGTGGATGTGGAGTGGGGATCTGTTGGTTAAAGCATAGCCCTGATGCGATCATTCATCTCTTTGTAATGAAACAATCGCTCGTATTCCACCATGCCGGCCAAGGCCTTGGACTGTCTTTTGATTCCGGTTTCCTCGAGAATTGCCACCGGATTGAGTCCGCCGATGACAACAACCCCGGTCCTTCCTTCTGTGACAGGGATTTCGAGTAGTGGTTGGCCTGGCCACCTCACCAGCAGGAAACCTCCCAAGCCAACGTCCTTAAATGTCTCGATAAGAGAAATGACGTTTTCCCGACTGTCGGCAGGTACTTCTCGAAAACCGACTCCGATTCGTCCGTTTCCATTTTTAATGGCTCCGGCATAGTCTGTCATGCCGCCTCGGATAAATATTTCCAATGGATCAAGGCTGGTGCCGTCATATTTTATAATTTCGACAAACCGTGTCGGCTTGTGATTCCGAAGTTCCAGGAGGCCGCCGAAGCTCGAGTGGGTGGGTGCCGTGGGCAAGAAGAACTCCGTTTAAGGTGAGTGAGCATACGGTGCCGAAGCCTGTCATGCCGTCCGGGATTATTGTGCCGCCGATTCTTTCCCCGGATTTAAAGAGAGCCATCATGGTGCCCATTGAATATCCGGCTTCATATACCTGGCAGATCATAGGCGCGACGCGGGACAGCATTTCAGTTTCAATAAAGCTGATATTGGTGATGACACTACCTGTTTTTTTGTAGAGGTCAAAGGACATCTGGTACGTTAACTGATCAATCTTTGCGCCTAGAAAACCGACTTTGTCAAACACTTTGGCCCTGGCAAGTTCTTTGAGGCCAAGTGCAGTGATTACCCGTCCTTTTTTGCCGTGGTTCTCAGTCAGTCCCTTTCCGTCCAGAACCTGAAAATAATGCCTGATGGTCCGTTCGCTGAATTCCTGACCCAGAGCTTGCAGATTCTCTAATAGTTTGGCGCTGGATAATGGCGATTCTGCGGTTTTCAGGATCCGTAATATTGCAAGTTCTTTTTTCTCAGTTTTTTCACTCATGACTTATTATTTAACGAACACGATGATCCTTTGCAACTTAATTTAACTCGTTCAAATAAGGCAATTTTGCCGGATTGGTCAGGGGGATTGTAAGGAATATCACTATTGGGCATTTGGATACGAGTGGAAATGTGGCAATTCTGCCAATAGGGTGGTCTTGAAGGTAGTGTCGCATGCGGTTGTTGCAAGGTGTTCGCCGTGTTTAGCGATTGAAAAAAGATTTTTTCATGTTATTGTGGCAAGCGCTTGCCGATATGCACTGTTGTTGCATGCGAAAAACGCAAGAGTCGCACCATGTAGTCTTTAAAAGCTTAATTTTAAAAGGAACATGCA
>JACNJZ010000146.1 GCA_014382295.1 Candidatus Desulfobia pelagia
GAGCAACGGACTTCTAATCCGTAGGCCGCACGTTCGAATCGTGCCGGGCGCACCAATAAATTCAAGGGTTGTGGTTTTTTTCCACAACCCTTTTTTTCGTTCTCCGGTCCATGTGCGAAACCCCGCATACGCAAGCGGTTTTTTTGACTTTCATAGATCAAAAGAACCACCCATTTGTCAAGCCTGACCCCGGTTGTGAACCCGATTGTTAAATTGAATAATGCCTATTTTATACCAAAAACGGCGTTATAGGGCCAATTGCAAACCATTTTTACAGATAAGACCACATAGTTTTAGGAAGTTAGCGTGGCCTGACCCCGGAAATGAAATGAATGGCGATATTACGTGCTTGGCCCGCAGGTTGGCGTTTAGCAGATGGTAATACGAAAATTCACTTATACGTTCATCTTTTTATAGAATCAAATATGCTGCTCTCCATCTTTAAGAAAAGTTGGATGGTGAAACTAAAAAATATCAACAATGCTGTTATGATTTCGAGTCTAATAGCCATACCTGGCAACAAGAGGAAATATGCTATGAACAGAACAGATATTGAATTTACGATTGTTGAGATGAAACGAAAAAACCTTAATTTGAGAAAGAGAGCGGTCTGTTTTTGGTTGTTGATAATTTCAATTTTAATCCTTGCAACCATGAATGAGACCAGCACGCAGATCAGTACACTCAGTACGGCTTCCATTATTTTCCTTTCTGGTTAATGAAATGTAATATTTAGTATTTTTTTGACAGTACAACCTACTTTAATGAGAGAAGATAGGTGCGCATATTTTTTGAACGGTCGTGAAGGTCCAGTTTGCGGCGCAAATTTTTACGGTGAAAACCGATAGTACTCAGTGAAATTCCAAGGATATCGGCTATCTCCTGGCTGCTTTTCCCCTGGCGGACCAACACGGCCACTTCAACTTCCTGAGGTGTCAGTAAGAGATGAAGTGAAGATAGGCGATTTAAAAAGGGGGTGATGATGTCGTTGAGATGGGATTCGACGATGTCTGCTAATGTTTTCTCCCGATGCCCAATACGGCTGTTTTTCAGTTTTTCCACATAGGGCAATACCAGTTCACGGATATTGGCCGTCATACGTTGTTCTAACGCTATCAGGTCGCGGTCTCGGTGTTCAAGAAGCACCTTGAGAGCAATATTTGTTTCCTCCAGCTTCTCACTTTTCCGGCGCAGCTCCACCTCTTTGTTTCGCACTTCTTCCTGGGCCAGAACTATAGGCGTTATGTCCTCATGGACGACAACGACACGATGGTCATTTTCAGATCGGTATGGAAGAACCCGGAGATTATACCACCGCCGCTTTGTTGGAGAATGACAGGGGTATTGGGTAACGAATTCCAGCAACTCACCGTCAAGGACTTTCCTAATACCAAGGGGGATAAGATCTCCTTCCAGTTCTCCACTTTCCCTCGCTGCTTCGCAGATAGCAAAATAGTTTACCCCCAAGGAATCTGCATCCCCTTCGATGCTGTTTTCCTCGGCAAACTGCTGCCAGGCTCGATTGGTTTCGATGATAAATCCCCTGCTGTCGAGGACAGCAACATGGGCGGAAAGGGAGTTCACAATAATTTCATACATGCTGCTGTCCATGGATCCACCTTTTAATGACAGGTATTGCTATTATAATTCAATCATTTTCCCTGTATTGATTTAGCCCATACTTGGTTTTATAGTCAACAGTAAAGAAAGTGCAACGCAACACTCACAAAAACAAATGGAGGCTATCATGACTGGAAATGCAGACGGTGGATTCGGAAACTTGGTTTGGGTACGTGACAAGGATGGCAAAGAGTATGCGTGCTCTGCAGACGCCCTCAAAGGTAATATTAAGGCAAAAGAGGAACTGACTGAAGAGGAAAAGAAAAACTGTACAGATGTAAGCACCTTCATCGGCACCGAGCGTTGGTAAATTATCTTACCGGCAACAACTCATCATTCGTATTTAAAGGCGTTGTCTCATGGGGCAACGCTTTTTTTTTCTTGACAAGAAAAGCGATATCTTTGATCGAAAAGATAACTATTGAATAATTAAAAAGAAAAAATTTTCCGGGGAAGCTTTTGTTAACGGACCGGAAAATAAACAGCACAAAAACAATTATGTGGCAGGAAAGAAAATCTCAGGAAATAATTGATGGCACAATCGCCTACTTCAGGGACAAGGTTGCCAGCGACCCCAAAGGGACAATGACCCTGGTAGAACAGGAACTGCAGAGTCAGTTGGTGTTTTTGGGAAATGACTGGCTTGGTCGAGGTATAGTTATGGATACGGTTATAACAGCGACCATAAATGCTCTTGAAATTGTTCGGGTTGACTGTTTAGAAAAAATAAAAAAAAGCTGATGGAGAAGTAGACAATATCAGCGAAGGGAAACAAAATGAATTTAGAAAAATATTTCACTGATAAAACAGGAGTAGGGGTAATAGCAACCAGTGACGATGGAGGCGTGGTTGACACGGCCATATATTCAAGGCCCCATGTGATGGGTAATGATGAAGTTGCATTTGTCATGCGCGATCGTCTGACTCACAAAAATTTGCAGGAAAATTCTCATGCCAGCTACCTTTTCCTTGAAAATCGACAGGGGTTCATTGGCGTTCGTCTTTTTTTGACTAAAATCTCTGAGAGCAGCGATCATGCTTTAATTGATTCCATGACGAGGCGCCATCTTAGCTCTGAGGAAGATAAAGCCCGAGGGGAAAAATTCCTGGTCCGTTTCAAGGTAAACAAGGTACTCAGCCTGATTGGCGGTGAGGAAATACCGATTGACTGAAAGTGTGTCCCGGTTTTCTGCTTTTCGGGACACACAAAAAGGAGATTTGATATGATGAAAACTTCTCAGGATGATGCAACTGAAAAGAAGCAGCCGGTGATCAGGCTGGTCACCCTGAGTACATGCTTTTTCTGCGCCACAGTAAAAGGATGTTCGACAATGAGGGGCTCGATTATACATATACTGACCTTGATCTCTTGCCAGAAGAAGAGCAGAATGCGCAGCTTTCTCAAATCAGGAAATTCAACCCTGAAGAAAGCTTTCCCGTTGTCATTATTGATAACATTGCCATCGTAGGTTATCAGGAAGAACGCATAAAACAGGAGCTTGGAATACTATGATGGATGTACCTGCACTGAAAGAAGTCCTACGAAAAAGCCAGGAACCCCAGGGTTGTTTTTTTAACCGCACACAGGAGCAGGTTGATGCCTTGCTCCAGGGCCTGCTTACGAACAGGAAGCGTTATGGGTACATGTCCTGCCCCTGCCGCCTGGCATCAGGCGATCGGAATAAAGACAGGGATATTATCTGCCCCTGTGTCTATCGGGAACCGGATATACACGAATACGGAAGTTGTTACTGCGGCCTCTATGTCAACAAAGATTGGAATGATGAAGTGGTCGATCATAGGCGCGTACCAGAGCGCCGCCCCTCGGCAGATAAGCGGTAATCTCATCTTTCTGACTACATAAAAAAGCAACACAATCTCATAAATTGCACCAGCTCTAACAAAAATACGGCGGGACATAATTATGAAATATCTAGTCATATTTATTATTACCAGCATCCTTTTGATGTCCATAACATGTTGTGCGCGCAAAAAGAACACAGCTCCTTTGGATACTGTTCCTGCTGTTGATCTTTCACAATACACCGGCAGGTGGTTTGAGATCGCCCGCTACCCCCACCGATTTGAAAAAGGATGTTCTGCGGTCACTGCTGATTACAATATGAAGGCGGATGGAACAATTGAGGTCCTCAATCAATGCCGCCTTGAAGAAGACGGTAACAGAATAAAAAAAGCCCATGGCACGGCCAAGGTTGTCGATACTCAGTCAAACGCCAAATTAAAGGTGTCTTTTTTCTGGCCCTTCTATGGTGATTACTGGATTTTAAAATTAGATACTGATTACAAATATGTTATTGTCGGCACCCCTTCCCGGGAATATGTCTGGATACTGAGCCGAACACCCATGATTTCTGAACAATTACTCGAAGAACTCATCAAAGATATTCGCTCTTTTGGATATGATACTGATCGGCTTATTATGACCAAACAACCATAGGCATAAGGGGCCTGCAAAAATGAAAAACATCCTGATTACCGGTGCAACCGGCTATATAGGCAGAAGATTGAAGGATCGACTCCTCCAGCGATCCGATCTGAGGTTGCGCCTGTTGGTAAGAAATAAGAATAAAGTTCGCCATGCGACCCTGAAGAAAGTCGAAATAGTCGAGGGCGATACCTTCAACAAAGAAGCATTGCGTGATGCATTGATCGGGATCGATACGGCCTATTACCTTATACATTCAATGGGATCCGGGGGTGACTTTGAAAATCTTGACCGAAAAAGTGCGGAGAAATTCAGAGAAGCCTGTCTGGCCTCCGGGGTGAAAAGAGTTATCTACCTGGGTGGACTTGGCGTAAAAGAAACCGCAAGCAAACACCTGGCGAGTAGAATTGAAACCGGTGAAATTCTTTCAGCCAGACCGGAAGGCCTCCAGACCATCTGGTTTCGTGCCGGGGTTATTATCGGGGCTGGCAGTGCCAGCTTTGAAATCATCCGCAACCTCACCCAGAAACTGCCCGCTATGATCACCCCACGCTGGGTCAAAACCAGAACCCAGCCTGTTGGCGTAGACGATGTCATATCATACCTGGAGGGAGCAATCGACTGCGAATTCCCTGAAAACACCATAGTTGATATTGGCACCGAACAAATGAGTTTCCGCCAGATGATGCTTGAAGCGGCAAGAGTTATGGGACTGAGAAGATTCATGGTTCCCGTTCCTTTTCTATCCCCGCGCCTGTCATCTTTCTGGCTCATTCTTTTTACGCCGATTCCTTACAAAATGGCTGCCGCCCTGGTTGATGGCTTGAAATCAGAAACCATTGTCCTCAATGATAATGCTCGCAGGTACTTCCCTGATATTGTTCCTCAGAGTTATGAAGTAACCGTTCAGAGGGCTCTGGAGGAAATTGAAGAAGATCAGGTGATCAGCCGCTGGTGTGACTCCAGCGGTGATATCGTCTGCGACATCAAAAACCAGGATGATATCAACCAGGCAATTCTGCGAGATATGCGGATAATTCCGCTGAATGGAATCAGGCCGGAAAACGTTTTCAAAGCCGCGTGTTCAATTGGTGGAGAGTCGGGTTGGTTCAGCTACCACTTTCTATGGAGTTTGCGGGGTCTGATTGACAAGTTGTTCGGAGGGTATGGTCTGAACCGGGGCCGAAGACAACCTACCAAACTCCGGGTTGGAGATGCTCTTGATTTCTGGAAGGTCGCAGATATTAAAGAAAACAAACGCCTTTTATTGCTGGCCCAGATGAAAGTACCCGGCAAGGCCTGGCTTGAATATGACATTCAACCGGATGTGCTGGTTCAGACCGCCCACTTTTACCCGCGAGGAATTATGGGAAGGATTTACTGGTTTTCCGTACTACCATTGCATAACCTGGTTTTTGTTGATCTGGCGAAAAAAATAATGGAAAAGGCAGGCAAGATGAAAACATCATAGAAGAAAGACTACGTATACATTCGCATCACTCGCCGGATTTATTTGAATGAAGCCCGAGCTCCTTCTGAAGGTCTATGACTGCCAGTTCCTTTGCCTTGGCCTCAACATCCACTGTCGCAGTCAGCCCTGTCCAGCAGGAGGGAAAATCAGCAGGATCGATATAATCCGCATGGGGCTTGGGAGCTCTGCTGTCCCAGCCATTACGGGGTGAAGATATATGAAAACAAGGCTCCCTGCCAAGGCTTCTCCAGAGTGAAACCACCCTCTCTGTCACCTCGGCCTCGGACAGGCCATCCGGAAGACAGCGGTGGTGATGAACATCATATACCATTGGAATTCCCAGGCTCTCGCACACAGGAAGCAGGTCTTTGGGGCTATACGAGACATCATCATTTTCAAGGGTAAGTCGACTTCTGACCGGAAAGGATAATTTTTCTATATTTTCCTTCAAACGCTCCAAGGCTGATTCTTTATTGCCATATACTCCGCCTGCATGGATATTGACAACTTCAGCATCAACCAGGTCTGCAAGCATCCCATGATATGCAAGCTCTCGATTTGTGTTTCGTATTACCTGCTCTCTGTTTGAAGAAAGGACATTGAACTGATCAGGATGAAAGCTGAGACGAATGTCGTGGTCTTGCCTGAATCTTCTTATTTCTTCGAAACCCTTTCTTATTATTTCTACACCAGGAAGCTCATCAAGCTGATACCCCACCTGAGGATGGGTTAATCGAGGGAAAAGAGGTGAAAGAATCCTGAAAGCACCAATGCCATTTTCAGCAACAAAAGATAGAGCTTTCTTTAAGCTGTTGACATTGTGCAGACAGATTTCTGCGAGACGTAAAAGTTGTTCAACCCTAGAAAAAGAGAGAAGAGTCTTGGCCGTCACCTGTCTGAATTTAATAGGTTCCCTGCGGAATATGCAGCACAATCCAAATCGAAGCTTCCCTGCATTTTTCAAGCGTTTTTCCTCTTGTATTGAAATTTTTTAAAAATGAGGCATTATCAAATATATGAGACAAACAAAACGATAGGCCCTACCGGTAAGAGTATGACAAGGAGTCCGGAAATGTGCGAAAAAAAGAATCCCAATGCCAAAGATTTCTTCACCAATCTAAAAGGCCCTGCCCCTTTTAGCAAGAAGCTCAAATCACTTCTAAAAAATAATTTCATCAAAATAACAACCAGAAAAAATTGTTGCGGCCACCATGGCGAACCTGGATGCTGAAAAAGCGAATAAGGTCACCGGTCGGTGAAGGAGTTTACTATTGTCATGAGTGAAAAAATACGATTAGGAATCAGTTCGTGTCGTTACTGGTGAATACGACTCAGGTCCAACTTCAGAGCACAGAGAGAGGCAGCTCCACGACGAAGCTTTGTGTGGCGGTACCCACGCGAATATCAGTCGCTCAACCGTCGCTATAAGGCTCCGCCTCTGTTAATACCCTGGATAATGGTTTAGATCTGCAGTACAGCAGGAGATGGAGAGGTCTGTATTCCCTTGACATTGTCAGACATATCAGTAGATAGATTAAGTTTACGATCAATATCAAATTAACAAGATGTAATGAATACATTTGTATTGGAGCAACAGCAAAATAAAAACATACCACTTGACTTAATACCAATTACTATGACCGTATTAGTGAAGGTGCGAAACCAAATTGAAAAGTACCAGATAAAAATTCTATGAAGCAAAAAAGGTCTACACACAAACAAGCTGCCCATCCTTAACAGCTTACCCATATGAGTATGGTCTCAGTGCTGCTTATTTAATGCTTTGCCAACTGGCATAACTAATTATAGAGAGGAAGAAAAGATGAAGAGAATACTAATAGCTTATTTTAGCCTTAAACATCATACAGAGCAAATGGCGAAATATGTGGCAGAAGGAGTAAGAATCGGTGGATGTGATGCTGAAATTATACCCATTTCGAAACTAAAAAACAAAAAAGAACTACAGGGTTATGATGGTTATATTTTTGGATGTCCTACCTATCACAAAGATATGACCGAAAACATGAAACGATTCCTTTTTCTAGCCCATGATGCTGATCTTTCCAATAAAGCCGGTGGTGCTTTTGGGTCTTCCACTCACTCCGGAGAGGCTCCTGGTTACATTTTCGACACTATGGAACACGCTTTACATATGAAAATGACGAGTTTGGGAGCATTTAAACTAAAAGAAGATGAAATTGAGGTAAACATGACGGCTTGCCAGGACTATGGCAAATCAATCAGCGACCTACTTGCTTGACCCAAATATCATACGTATTATCTAGGAGTCTGTCGGACTTAGACATAAATCTACTGCAAATTAGAGAAATCGGCCCATATTGCCATAGTTTTTCGTTAAATAGCCCTGCTATTCGCCTTAAATCCATGAAAATCTGGTCTCAATTTCTCTAACTTTCGCTACGATTCTCTAAGTCCGACAGACTCCTAGAATCAGTTTGAGAGACTTCATGATTACTATATTCATACAAGGAAGAAATTTATGAACAGATTACAAGCTTTACAAATGTCAGATCTGTGGCGACCCCTACCTGGGCGACTATGCACCGATCAACTGCCCTTACTGCGGTGCCAAGCAACACCATTTTGTTGACGCGCGCGACTATGTCAACAAATTCGCACAAGTGAACAACTTCACTGGCGATGAAATGAACAACTTCAAGGCAGCTCTCGATATTGAGATCGGCAACGCCAGCTTCTATAAAGCTGCCTCAGAAAACTCCATAGAAGATTTTCACAAATGGCTATTCAAGGCACTGATGAAAGTAGAGTCAGAGCATGCCAGCATCTTTGCCAAGCACCTGGAAATCACAAAGCCTGTCCTGTTTGATGTAGATGCAAGTGAAGATGGAGAAGCGAACTTACAAGAGAGCCATCGCCGTGAGCAAATTGCGATTGAATCATATAAAAAGTTTGCGGACAGTGCGACAACGCCACGTGCTAAAGAAGTATTTGATGCCTTGGTAGAGATCGAAGCTGATCACCTGGGGCTTGAAGACTAAGCTCAAGGTTGCGCGCCCGCCCCTTAAGCGACTGTTGTCATAACAACAAGGGGCACACCTCAAATAATTGAGGTTTGGTCTTTGTATTCTCCACACGATATTCCCAAAAGCCTTGGTCAATTCATGTTTCTGAGCACGGCTTTTTTGCTAAGCCACTTCAGTGACCAATAGCAACTGCCGGGTGGGAAGGTGTCGGTGACCTGGCGGCGGGCTTTTGTGGGTTTAACATCCAATAGAACTATATTGCACGACCTGGCTCTAGATGATTAGGTGGTCTAACTATGAAAAAATCATCATCGCAACTTTCCGCTCTAACCCGTTTTCCCGGGCCGAATGATTTACCCAGACCATTTATTTTACTACAGCACACATTACTATCTGGCCAGTGCCATTTTGATCTTCTCCTTGAAACAGCAGGCGGAACAAACCCAAATGCACGGACGCTAAAAGGACTTCAATGCATTCAGAAACCGTTATCTGAGGATAATGAAATCATCTGGACAACCCATGGTGTTCACCGCCGAAAATGGCTCATATTGTCAAACAATGGATACAAAAATTCTCAAGGTACGTTTTCTTCTGTTGACCAGGGAACGTTCATTATATTCAAAATAGACGGTTTTCTATGTATTCGTATTCAGGGTAGCTGGTTGCGTGGGGACTACTTAATGGAAGTCAAGCGTGCAGGGGTCCATAGATGGAGAAAGAGAATAATAAAAATACACCCAGCTTAACTAGATACGGAAAATACTACGCATAATATAGTAGTTTTTGGCGCACGTCTCAGTCTCCCTTTTTAAGGGAGATAGTGTTACTTTAAGGAGGCTTAGCATTTTGATTTATAATTTGCCCAAATATTACTCTGAAATTATTGTCTTTCTTATCTCTTGACGAATTTCATTGAGAACATTTTTAGGGGTGGTGTTTTGCTCTTTAGCTTCATTGAGTATGGCCTCTTTGAACATTCTATGCATCTCTTTTTCAGAATCAGTACAAGATATGGTCATAGTTGCGCCGCACTTACAGCTAACCCAGGAAAGAATGCCAAAAATATCCCCCTTTTGTGAATGATATTTCACTCCATTTGTGACAGAACCAGCAGGGGTTGTTTGCTCAAGAAAGCTTTTGAAATCAACGTATTCTTTTCCACAAAGGTTACATTTTTTTGGAAACTGTGAACAACAAAATTTGACAATTGGTTCGACAAAAGATTTTAAAGTTTTCGAAAGCATTTCACCCTCCATAGAAATCTGCGGCAGGTTTTGATTTATCACTTCGTTAATTTATCAATAGTCAACATATTTCCAA
>JACNJZ010000089.1 GCA_014382295.1 Candidatus Desulfobia pelagia
AAAGACAATTTTTCAAGGTGGCCTTTAATCTTCCACAACAATAAGGAGTCAGTGCCATGAAAATTGACTGGGCATACTTTCGCAAAGGATGAACGTCCTGCAAGAAAGCTCAAGAGGTTCTTGACAGGGAAAATGTACAACCGGAAAAAGAGGCGAATGCAAAAAAAGAACCCATTAACGCTGATGCCGCATGGAAACTTCTTTCCAGATGCAGCATGGTCTATATTGCCAAAGGAAAAAAGGTGAAAGAATATACACCTGATTCCAAACACAAAGCTGAAGTTTTAAATGATGCAATGGGAAGGAGTGGAAATCTTCGAGCACCGACATTAATATTAGGCTCCACATGTTACATCGGGTTCAACCAGGACATGTATGATTCTCTCGGTAATGAAGAGTCCTGATATATCATGCTTGCCAAAATTTTCAGCGGAACTGTTCAGGGTGTAGACGCACTGCTGGTTGAAGTTGAAGTCGATATTGTCCATGGCCTGCCGACCTTTGCAACTGTCGGTCTGCCGGAAGGCGCTGTCAGGGAAAGCAAGGACAGGGTTAAAGCCGCGATCAAAAACAGCGGCTATGAATTTCCAAATCGCCGCATTACAGTAAACCTTGCCCCTGCTGATGTGAAAAAGAGCGGTCCGGGTTTTGATCTCCCCATTGCCGTTGGTGTTCTTGCAGCTTCTGAAACATGTAAAACAGAAAATCTTTCACGCTTCAGCGTTATAGGAGAACTTTCTCTCGACGGTAGAGTCAGGGCTGTGCAGGGTGTTTTGCCAATGGCTATTGCGGCAAAAAAGGCACAATTACAGGGCATTATTGTACCTGCTGATAATATTGAGGAGGCATCAATAGTTGACGGAATTGATGTTATTGGTATCGAGCATTTACATCAGGCTGTTGATTTTTTCAGCAACCCTTCAGCTGTTCTTCCTTCCAACAACAACTGCGCATCAAAGAAACATTGCCATTATGAGTACGATGTCGATTTCAAGGATGTAAAAGGTCAGGATCATGCAAAACGTGCCCTGGAAGTTGCTGCTGCAGGAGGCCACAATGTCCTTTTAATTGGCCCCCCTGGTTCGGGCAAAACAATGCTTGCCCGCAGACTGCCGACAATTCTCCCTGATCTTTCATTTGAAGAAGCCCTTGAAACCACAAAAATTTATAGTGTCAACGGCCTTCTTTCAGAGACCCGCGGCCTTATGCATTCCAGACCTTTTCGTTCTCCCCATCATACCATCTCCGATGCCGGCCTCATTGGCGGAGGAAGAATACCGAGGCCGGGCGAAGTGTCTCTTGCCCATAACGGCGTCCTGTTTCTCGATGAATTCGCTGAATTCAAAAAACCTGTCATAGAAGTTCTGAGGCAGCCTATGGAAGACGGTGCTGTTACCATCTCCAGGGCTTCATCATCACTGACCTTCCCTGCCCGTTTTGTTCTTGTGGCGGCGATGAATCCATGTCCATGCGGCTATAAAGGAGATACTATCCACGACTGCAGTTGCAATCCTACCCAGGTGGAAAAGTATGAAAATAAGCTATCAGGCCCCCTTCTTGACAGGATAGATATTCATCTTGAAGTTCCATCAGTTCCTTTCAAGGACATCTCCTCATCAACTGACGGCGAAAGTTCCAGGCCTATCAAAAAGAGAGTTGAAGCCACCAGGAATATTCAGCAGAAAAGATTCAGCCGCCGGAAAAGTATCTACAGCAATTCCGGGATGAATACCCAGGATATCAAAAAATTCTGCCAACTTGATACACCCTCTGTGCAGTTGTTGGAAAAAAGCGTCGAGCGACTTGGGCTTTCGGCACGTGCTTATCACCGGATTCTTAAGATATCGCGAACCATTGCTGATATGGAGGCCAGTGAATCCATAAAAACTCACCATATTGCAGAAGCTATTCAGTACAGAAGACTTGACAGGAGGAAAGTATGATGAATAATCCAGTCATCTTTATATTAATGGGAGTGCTGGTTGGTATTGGTGCCTCTTTTACAGGACTTGGCGGGGGATTCCTGATGATTCCACTTCTCCTGTACCTTGGTTATACCAGTCAGAACGCAGTAGGCACCTCGTTTATGGCAATCCTTGTTATTTCAGTGTCGGCACTTGTTGCCCATAACAAATTTGCACATGTTGACTATAAGGCTGGAATTTTGCTGGGAATGGGAGGTATTGCCGGAGCACAGATCGGTGCACGCCTTCTTCAGGATGTTTCAACAGCCAGTTTTAAAAAAATATTCGCAGTAATACTTGCCGGCTTGGCATGCTATATTTTCTTCAGCAAATGATATTTTTTAAAAATATTTGAATCTTTTCTTCGTGTTCTTCGTGGTATCGTTCAATGGTTACGATATGTATTCAGCTGGACGGCAAACTCATTTCTTTTTCAGCTGTGATATCGGCCAGTTGTTTGCTGATATCTGCAAAGTCAATCACCTTGTCCGGGGATGCTGTCAATTGAAATGAGTCATAATATTGAAGATTATTGGATTCGATCACCTGCTTGACATCATCTACATATGCCTCTCTGCGCTCTGAATATGAAAGCAGCCCTTCGGCCAGGACGAGAGAATCTGATGTCTGCAGACGATAATTGCGCAAATCAACATAAGCATAATGGCGATTTAACGTTAAAATATACGC
Organism: Candidatus Desulfobia pelagia; assembly: GCA_014382295.1. Classification (GTDB taxonomy): domain Bacteria; phylum Desulfobacterota; class Desulfobulbia; order Desulfobulbales; family SURF-16; genus Desulfobia; species Desulfobia pelagia. The sequence continues at coordinate 2,655 of JACNJZ010000089.1, forward strand.
GCGAACAGAATCCAGGATCGAATCATACATTGCAACCTTATGGGTTTTGCCCTCATCTCTTTCCTTTGGGACAAGACCTTTTTCTCCCCATGTCCACACACCAAAAACATTGTTTCCTTCTACTGCAAAGCGAGATGTACCCCATGAGGATTCAATGGCTCCCTGGGCCAATATAAGGCTGACAGGATAACCTTTCACCTTGTTGACTAAATCTGACATTTCTTTGCTTCGGTATTTTTTGGCCATTTTCAGTAAAAAAGAAATCTCACTCTTTTCAAGATTAGCCTTCCATGAGATGTTCTTTTTAGAAATTGTCATCACTGGCTGAAAAGACATTTTCTGGGCAATCTGAAGGAGTTTTCCCCTCTCAGTCTTAACTTCTTTCAAAGCAATAATTATTGAGGGAATAAGAGTTTGAAAAAACGCCTGCTTTTTATTTGGAACATCAAGGTGAGATAGATAATTGGGAAATTTATGAATAATGAGCCCTGAATAATCTTTTTTCTCAAGTTGTCTTAAGAACTTAGCCTTATTAAATTCATTGGTCAAAACAGGTACTGATGCTATTTCAGATTGTTTTGTTTCATTGGAATAACTTCGATGTCCGGAATTGAAACTAGTACTGAACGGAGAAGATGAGACTTGCGGATTTACGAGTAGCAGATTGCCATGATCCATAAATGTCCAAATAGACATTGCAGCAACAGCAACAGCAAGCGCGGAGGTGTATACCTGGACACTGGTATTTTGTATATATAAAAAAAGCAGGTTCTTCAGTGACCCTGCTTTTTCTGGCTGCGAAAGTGGATTCATCCTAAATGAGTAAAATTAGATTATAATATCAGGAAGATATATAAAAAATACTCTTCCTGAAAAAATTAATCTGTAATTTTACACTTTTTTGTTTTGTTTTTCACTTAAAAAAACAACATGAATCTTTCAAGAGTTTCTTCTTTCACGCGCAACCCTCCTATCCTTTCGGGTTGAAATTGAAACAAACAGCCCTTCCCGATAACTTTTACGGCGATCATTTCTATTCCTGCGACGATCCTTTATATGATAGGAGTCTAACCTTTTAATTTTTCTGGCTGTATTGTGTGGATCTTTATTAATTTGGACAGTATTACCGACTACAATATCCATTTTGACCTCCTGTAACGATATTCCCTTCACCTTTTCTTACTTAATTTATCGTCACATAAGGCTTTAATCTTTAAAAAATTATGAAAATAGTAACGGAAATACAGGAAGAAGCTCCTTTTACTTATTATTTCTTACTGCCCATATCAACACATTTGACCCAAATCAGCGCCCCTAATTCACCTTCAACCCTTTTTCCCTCAGGGCTTACAACGAGTTCATCACCTTCAAGCAATGCAGCGAACCCCCACCAGCCGGATCGAGGCATTGTGTAGATGAAAACACCATTTATATCGGTAGTTATAACCTGGGTAACAAAAGGATCTGAAGGAATATCAACCTTGTTTTCACTGTTGAGATATTCAACCTCTACCGGGGCGAAAGGTACAGGCCTGCCATTCTTTTTGACAACACCTCTGAAGCTATTTCCTGTCCATAAACCATATGGTCTGGTTAACGGGTCAATTTCAACAGGAAATCTCAGTGGCTCATCCCATCCCTCTTCGGCTCCAAATGCATTCACAACAACCTTTGTGTAATGAATAATCATTTTTTGTTCAGATGGTTCCCAATAAGGTGCCGGTTCAAAACCAAAAATATGGTCTCCTGGCTCTTTTATTTTAAATGAAGCGGTATAAGCATTTTTATCTGTAATCTTATTAAGATGCAGGATATTTTTCAAATCAGTTTGAACACCATTATGCTGAACAAAAAAACTCACCGGTTCATCCATATGCATTACAGGACCATTTTCCATTGGATGACTGAAACGGATATCAAACTGGAGTGTACTCTTCTGGCCGCCAGTAACTATATTCTGGGATGGTATAAGTTGAAGAAAATGGGCATCAACAGAAGAACCTATAGAAACAGCTAAAAATACAGCAGACAGGACGAAACAGGATTTTTTAAACATTGGTCTTCTCCATAGTGCTGGTGTTTATCTTTTTGCAAAGTCATCAAGGCAATGTGATTAGAGATGTTATAGCTCCGGGTATAAAGGAATAATCTTTTTCCTACCGGTCACCTGCCTGTATTTTTCAGCAGGATAGCCAATTGCAATAACTGAATATGTTGTATTGCTGGCTGGCAACGAAAGAAATCTTTTAAGATTGTCATCTCGCCGAATTGCCTCCACCGCAAAACCAATCAGACATGTCCCCAGGCCCATTGCATGGGCAGCAATAAGGATATTCTGGGTGGCGAGCATTGCGTCTTCAGCCGGACAGCTTGCTTCTGCCCCTGACCCCACAAGGATAACAGCCGTTGCTCCATGAAAAAGACGATCTTTTCCTTCTTTTTCCCATTCTTTCAAGCCCTGAGAGATGCTTGCGTAATATCTTCGATAATATTTGCCAAGGCTATCGCCCAGAAAAAATCTGGCCAGAAGGCGCAGCAAAGGGTTGGCTGCCTTTCTATTCAATTCCCTGAAGAAGGATGCTACTTTGTCCCCAAGACTGACAACCTGTTTTCGTGTCGGCAGTATTGTAAAGGACCAGGCCTGGCTATTGGTCCCGGAAGGAGCTGTTGTTCCTATTTTAACGAGGTCTTCTAATATATTCCGTGCTACAGGTTTGGACGTATAATTCCGGCATGATCTGCGGGATCGCAATAATTGAACGAGCTCCGCAATATCGGATTTTCCGTGTGGCAACCACCTCATATTTTCGGTAAAAGTGGTGAATTCCAGTGCATTGCCAAACACGTTAGAAATAATCGCTTCTTCTGGGCACACAGCTATGCAATGGCCGCATTGAATACATTTTTCGCCAATAATATGGGCTTTTTCTTCAGAAAGAAAAAAGACGTTATCCGGACAGACACGTACACAGAAACCACAACCGGTGCATTTTTTAATATCGATAGTTACGTTATCTATAGGTGGCATAATCTAAAACCTTTTAATCAAAAAATTCTCCCAAAGGTGCAAAGTTCACAGATTTTTTTCTCTGTGCCTCTGGGAGATCTGTGAAATGGAAACGTGCCAGCAACACAATGACCCTATTTCTACCTTGATCTTAGTGAGGCTCTATAATATATAGTCTACTGTCCTACTACAATACAAAGAAAAAGGAGAAACCTGATTCGTTATTCCATTAAAATAGCTCTCTGGATATACCAGCTCCTCTGGAGTATCGCCATACCGTGTCTTCGATATAATAAGCGGCTTCAGCATGGTTTCCAGGATAGACTTCTTCAGAATCTTCCACCTAAGGCAGATCTTTGGATTCAGGCAGCTTCTGTAGGAGAGGCGTTTCTGGCCTGCGAAATACTGCAGAATATACAATCTCCAACCCCTGTAAAAATTCATCTTACGACAAACACCCTGCAGGGTATGGAAATTCTTCAATCCTGTTTCCACAAAACGTCACCAAAGCCAGACAACCTGAGTATTTACACAGCCTATTTCCCTTTTGACCAGCCTTCAATAATGACCAGGGCGTTGCATTGTATCCAGCCCAAATTGATTGTGCTTCTTGAAAGCGAATTGTGGCCCGGGTTGTTAGGTCGCTGTCAGGAAGAAAAGATAAAAGTACTGGTGGTAAATGGCAGAATGACTGAAAAGAGTCTGTCGAAATATATTCTATGGCCAACCTTGTGGAAAAGCCTACGGCCAGAAAAAATCCTGGCAATGTCTGAAGAAGATTGTCACCGATTTTCAACACTATTTGGTGAAGAAAGTGTTGAACTCATGCATAACATTAAATTTGACCGTTTAGAACCCTCCAACAACCAGAAGGAATCTGACAATCCTCTTTATTCTGTTATTCAACCTGATGCTCAATTTGTAGTGCTTGGTTCAGTGAGAAAGGAAGAGGAAACTGAAATTACACATATTTTAAATGACATAACCAGCCGCAATTCCGACATGATCATTGGTCTTTTTCCGAGACATATGCATCGTCTGAATTTCTGGAAGAAACATCTATCAGAGAAAATCATACGCTGGAAACTTCGTTCCGAAGTGACAGCACCAGTACAAGGTGGCTGTGTCATTCTTTGGGACACGATGGGTGAATTAACTGCTGCCTATACCCTGGCTAATGCCGCCTTTGTTGGTGGCAGCCTGGCCCCCGTCGGTGGACAAAATTTCCTCGAACCTCTTACTTGCGGACTCAGACCCGTCATTGGTCCCCATTGGTCAAATTTTTACTGGATTGGTAAAGAAATCATAGAACAGAAACTTGTTTTACAGGTGAATAGCTGGCAGGATGTCAGTCAGTTTCTTCTTGGGAGTTCTACCGACAATTCAGAGCGCGAAGAAACCAGAAAAGATATCATGGAATATGTTCATTCAAGACAAGGTGGAACCAGCAAAGCCTGCAACACAATAAGAAGCTATCTTTCAGCATAACAATGTCTAACTCCAAAGACTTTATTTTATGAATACGAACACTATCCCCGCATGTTTTGGTATTATTCCAGCCAGGTTTTCCTCCTCCCGTTTTGAAGGCAAACCCCTGGCGCCAATTCTTGGTAAACCGATGATATGGCATGTTTACTCAAGAGCTATATTATGTCCACACCTTCAGCAAGTTGTACTCGCCACTGATGACGATCGTATATATGACGCAGCAGAGTCATTGAATATTCCTGTTCTGATGACAAGCAATGAGCATACATGCGGCACAGACAGGGTTCTGGAAGCAGCCCGGATGCTTAAAATTCCTGCTGATGGAGTTGTCATTAACATACAGGGTGACGAACCTGCCCTTGAACCGGAAATGCTCTCTGAACTTATTACCCCCTTTCAATCCCCTGAAGTCCTGGTGACAACCCTTGCCCACAAAATTAATCAAGAGGAAGCCCAAAACCCTGACCAGGTAAAAGTTGTTCTGGGAAAAGGCAACAGGGCTCTTTATTTCTCACGGTCACTCATCCCCTTCCCGCGAGATGGTGTTGATGATGGATTTTATGGTCACATCGGCCTCTATGCCTTCAGGATGAAAACTCTGGAACAATTTGTTTCTCTTGAAAAAGGCATGCTTGAAAACAAAGAAAAACTCGAGCAGCTTCGTCTGCTGGAAAATGATTTTCCAATCCATGTTGTTCCAACCAAGCACAAAGGCTTCGGTGTTGACAGACCTGAAGATATAGCCATTGTTGAAAAGATCCTGCAAAATAAAAAAGACGTGTAAATAACTAATTATCAACCAAACCCTTGCATCCCAAAATCAACACTCAGAGATCCGCAATCAAAATGAACCTTGCCTTCTGCCTGTTCAATTATTTCCCTTTTGGCGGACTTGAACGTAACTTCATTGCCATCAGTCAGGAGTGCATCAAACGCGGTCACACCATAGATGTGTATACAATGAGTTATGAAGGAGAGCCTCCAAAAGGCTTAAACGTGAACATTGTTTCGGTTCGCGGGGCCAGCAATCACAGTAAAGCCGCAGCATTTTCAAAATACATGGCCACTAACATTAACCGATCCAACTATGATCTTGTTATGGGATTCAACAAGATTCCTGGCCTTGATCTGTATTATGCCGCAGATGTCTGCTATGCAGCCCGAATTGATAGACAGCGCAACTTTCTTTCCAAGCTGACCCCACGCTACAGAATATTCTCGGTTTTCGAAAAGGCAGTATTTTCTCCTGAGTCCCCAACCCATATTATTTATATTTCGAGACAGGAAAAAATAATCTATCAAGACACCTATAAAACTCAAGAGAACAGATTTCACTACGCACCTCCAGGGATTAACAAAGAAAAAATCCAGGAAGACATTACCTTTCAAAACAGACAGGAAACGCGTCATCTGTTAAGTATTAATGAGCAGGATAACCTTCTATTAATGGTCGGATCAAATTTCAAAACAAAGGGAGTAGACAGGTCTATCAGAGCTCTGGCATCGCTACCCGATAAACTCAGAGGATCCACCTATCTTTTTATTATTGGCAAAGGAAAAGAGAAAAACTATAAAAAAATGGCCGCGTCTTTAGGGATAGGAGACAATGTTCACTTTCTGGGAACTCGCGATGATGTCTCCCTCTATCTTGCCGGGGCCGATTTTCTTTTGCAGCCCTCCTTAAATGAAAATACAGGAAATGCTATTGTTGAAGCTCTGGTTGCCGGTATTCCTGTCCTTGCTACTGAGAACTGCGGGTACGCCGAGCATATCCGACTTGCAAACGCTGGCAGAGTGGTACCAAGTTCACCTTTTGCCCAGGAATCAATGGATATGACTTTAAAAGAAATGTTGTTAAGTAATGAACGCGACGCATGGAAAAAAAATGCCTTGGCTTATGCTGACAGAACGGATCTGTATAATCGTCTCAATGTTATTTGTGATATTATTGAATCCATTGCGACCAGGAAAAGCTCTAAGGTTTGATTTTCATGAAGACAACTGACTATTCAGATCCAATATCCTATTTAGAAAAGGAGAATTCACCGACCCGGGCATTGTTAATCAATACTGCTTATAAGGAGTTTCTTCAAAAACTTGGGTTAGACAGCTTTGATAGTATTTGGTCTATCAAAAATGGGGAATTGATTAAGCGAAAAAAAGAACGTAGTGTTTATAAGGTTCAGTTTTCATTGAAAGGTTGCAAGAACACGAAAAACACCCAATCAGATGAGAAAGATATAGTCTTTTATATAAAAAAACATCGCCAGAGAATCAGCTTTCTTAGTAGGTTTCTTTCTTTCTTTTCATCCAATCAGGCCCCTGCTGAAGGGTTAACGGAATTTCACCACTACTGCAATTTCCGAAAACATGGCCTGGGAACCGCTATTCCTGTCGCTGCTGGAATGAAATGGTCATCTTTTTTTCACGTAGATTCCTTTTTGATTACTAGAGACTA
>JACNJZ010000112.1 GCA_014382295.1 Candidatus Desulfobia pelagia
AGCGTTAATGGAATACTGCTTCCCCTCCTGAACATGAATACGTATTTCAACGCTGCTGACGCTATCGGGATGTCTTGTTTTCTCAACTTCTACGCTGACATCAAGATATCCCTCAGCGAGATAATAATTTCGAATCTTTTTAACGAGAGAGGTTATTTCCAACTCAACATAGGGGAGTAGTTTGAGTTGTTTTCCAGGGGAATACGTCCTGCTTTTTTCGAGCAATAAAAGCGGGCTACTGTCAAAAGCACTATTTCCTTCCAAGACAATACTGTCAATTATCTGCCTGTTGCCTTCATGAACATCAAAAAACACGCGACATTCATCGGCTAAAGGCTCCTCAACCCTATAAGTAACTATAGCATCGGCAAATCCGGCAAGACGATAGGTGTATTCCATCTGAAAAGCCGCATCATCAATATCGCTGAGAAGGAATCCATCAGTTTGATAAGTCGATAATTCCTCTTCTGCCGCTGCTCGAAGATCCTCGTCGCTAAGAAACGTATTACCCTGAATAATCACATTACAGGATAATGTACCCTTTGCCGAAAATCCCCCAACACCTTCGTCCTTAACCGATGACGGCACAGTAATCTCCACCTGCTCTCCCCAGGCCATACATGGCAGGCAAAAAAAATACAGAAGCAGACACATGAGAGGCACCATATGCCGCGTTTTCATTGTTCTCATCATAAAATGTATCATCTCAGTCAAAACGAAAAATGAACCGCAGGCCACTGTTATAATCATCCCACACATCACGCTCACCAGTGAGATAGAGTTCATCATTTTCTGTAAACATTTTCTCTTTAAGAAGGAATTGTGCTTCCAGCGTGTCTTCGCCGGTCTGAGTGACAGACCGGCCGATATCGAGCTGCAACCGATCGAGAACCGCTTTATCTTCATCACCATCGCCATCAGCGAACCATTTTTCCAAAATCCCGCGTCCGATATAAACAGCAACGTTGGTCATCTCGTTTTTCCCGCGCTGATCATTCATACTTTCTTTTGTTGGTTTTCTTCCCGTCAGGAGGAGCAGGAGCAATTCTTCGTTTGCAAGTATAGGTGAAGAAGAGAGTGAGACAACCGGTTCATCGGAGGTTCCTGAAACGTGAACCTTTATGTCATACCCCATCATCCTGCTATTACCGGAGAGATTTAGCTGTGGCCGGTCAGGAGCTTCCGGCAGAAAATGAACTGCGCCAGAATCAAAATTGATTCTTCCGGCCGGCATGGAAATCTGCATGCCATCAATGTACACATCTCCCCCTATTGCCAGAGATTCACCTGTGCCGCTTAACGCAAGTTCAGGGCGTAAACGGCCTTTGATGACATTGTTTTTAATAGTGCACGGTGTCTTCGCCCCGACTGCAATACGTAACGTCGCATCCTTTAATGGCTCGTCATGAAAAGCAAGTAACTGTCCATCGAGACTCTCGCTGGACTGCCAACCAGAGGTAAAAATTGTCAAAAAATCTACAGGTTTTGTATACCTGCAGTCTGTAAAGGAGATTTTTCCTTCTATAATTGGCTGGTTTGGGTTCCCCTGCATGACAAATGTAGCATCCCCACGAACCCGGATTCCATCACCCCTGTAGAAAAGAAGGTTACTGCCCTGCAGTTTCAGCTCAAAATTTTCTTCGACACCACTGCCAAACCGGTATTGCCCGGATCCGCTGAAAGGCGCGCCACCAATAAGTCCGCGCAAATCCTTCACCTCAGTTTCATTCTGATCTATTTCCGCCAGGAAATGTACTTCGCGAAGCGCTGGAATTGTGGGACTCAGGCGCATCTCGCCATTGGCAAAGGCCATTTCTGCTGAAATTACAGGCCGGGCAGGAGGACCGGTCAGGGCAAACGTCCCTTTTATCTCACCTGACAGACGACGCAGGTCTTCAATTCTGGATGCCAGCCAACTGATATCATCGAGTTGAATGTGGCCCTGAATTGCTGTTTTTCCCACAGGATTTTCCGGTTTCAAAGGAAAGAGTGCCGCCAGAGTGGTTTCACTCTCAATTGTACCGGAGGCCTGCAGACTACCTATTGCACTATCTATTACGCATTTTTCTAATTCTATTTCCCTTTCGGTCAACTGAACCTGACAGTTTGCCTGCAGTGCTCCCGGAGGCACCCAAAGGCCAAGTTCAGGCCTAATGAGAAAGCCTTTCGCCTTCAGGTCAACATTCCCAGAAGGATCGAGCCATGAGCCTTTGACACTCAGTGAGCCATACACCGACTCTGTCCCGGAAAAGATATCCGGAAAAATTCGACTGATAATTGCGGCATCAGGCATACTGAAGTGGGCAGACAATGACAGGTCACTACTGTCAAAAACCGGGTTCTGGGTATTCAGGCTGAAAGGAATGACACCGGATATCGCAACATTCGCATTCGGTTCACCGGTCCATTCAAATGTGGTCAAAGTTATTTTTTCATCCTGATAGGTCGAATCAAATGATCCGGAGAATTCCATCTCAGACCGATCATCAGCGCCCAAGCCGGTTATATCGCCCTGAAGCTGGATCATAGGAGCCGTCAAAGCTCCCGTCATTGCTGCCTTGATCCTGGCAGTTTTAAAATGGACCTTGTCCTTGAAAATCCAGCTACTGATCCATTCGCCAGAGGAAATATCAGCCTCAACAGAGGTGTTGCAGATATCACCCTTCATGGTTCCGGCGACAATTAAAGAACCATCATCAGCTTCAAAGAAAAGCGTGTCCCTAATAGCAAACTGATCTGAAGCGACACTAACATGACCAGTCTCAACAAGTCTTATCTCCTTGTCCTGAGCATTAAGGACTGCCTTTTCGATAGCTATTTCTGCTGACTGCCAATCCGGCGATGGTACCACCGTTGCGTTCAGGATAATTTTTGTATCCCCGGAGGTCGCGGTTAACTTTTCTACTGTAAAAATGTTATTCGTGCTGCTGATTACAGCGTACAGAATGTCTATTGAATAATCAGCCAGGGAAAGATTGCTTCCCTCGATTGCGAGCCGGCCAACCGGCTGCAGAAACGTCCCTTCAGCCGAAAGTCTGGTCTGAAAAGGCCCGCTGGCCGAGAACGGCAGAGAAAAACGTGTGACATACTCAGCAACATCGTTGACAGCAAGATGGGCTGTCAGGTTCTTGATCTTTCGCTCGGCAAAAAGCAGACTGCCTTCACCAGTAAGGACATCGCCTGTTTGTGACCCGGCATTTACTGAAAGAGTGAGTACTTCATTTTCAATTGCGGCACCCAACTCCACATGGGCAAGAGGGACTCCGGCAATCTCTACACCTTCACCTCGAGCTGCGGCTTTACCTTCAAACGCTAGAAAAGTCCCCTTGCCACGACCATTGATGGTTGCTTTCCCTGCAACAGGAACCATTCCCGGAAAAAAGTCCTCCAGGGTACCAAGCTCCGGAATATCAAAAGAAAGATGGCCGACTGTAACCGGCCAATGCTGCCAATCGGAAAGAGCGGGACGAAAAGAAACAGTCACATCCTCGAAAACAGCTGTTCCTGATTTTGCCTGGAGTGTAAATGTTTCAACCTCAAGGGTATTATCCTTAAATTGAGCAGCAAGGGATGCGTCAAGGATGCCGATACCGGCAAAGGAATCCCGAATATCCTCGGGCAGAAAATGTTGCATTTCGCCGGCATCTGAAATTTGGGCTGTTATTGTTGCCTCTGTTTCCTTCAACAGTGTATCCCATTTCTTTGCAGCCAGACTTTCGATATCGACCAACAAGTTATGGACCGTAACCATGGTTCCAGGTGTTTCAATTGCCAGGACCGGACACTGAAGCATTCCACCCTGAGCACTTGCCTGGAGAAGAATCCTGCGAATTGTTCTCTCGCCATAAGATGCACAAGTGATTTCAAGATCGATTGTACCGCTGGTCTTTTCAATATGAGCAACCGGCAGGAGAATATTGCCGGAAACTTTTATTTTCCCGGCACCTTCCTGCTGCAAATCCGGCAGAAATGCAGGGGTATTCTTCAGATTGAAGGAATTACTATTGAATGTAAGCGAAACAGCCCCGTCAACGTACCCTCCGGAAAAACCAATGGTATCTTCACGGGAAAACCAATTACCTGCAAATTGAACTCGCTGACCTTCTGCTGTGGCATGAAAGTCCACAAAACCGCTTGTTTCCGTGAAATGCAGCGTCGGCACCTGCAAAATACCATTGCCATAAAACAGCTTCCCAGCGAGTGCCAATTGCTCTTCAAAAACATCACCCACAGCAACCTGCATCAAACCTTTTTCAACGTCCAGACAAGCCCCATGGAGATTTTGCGAAACACAGGAGGGTTGAAAGACAAATTCCATCTTTTCCCCTGAAAGCACTGCATCGGGATGATGCACTGACACACTGCCGTCAAAAACAGCCACTCCCGGCAACATCGGAGGCAGATCAAGGGGCAACAGAAACCCATTACCACTGCTGGCCGAAGCAGCATCCTGAGTATCGTTCCATATAAATTCGAAAGACGGGGAGATGATATTGATTTTCGCCGTCTGCAAAAATGGCTGTATTCCCTGAAGAAGGGCTGCCCAGGAATAGCGCAGTTCAACTTCCGCTATCGAGCCTGTAATACCTTCAGATTGAGCCGGTTCATTTTTCAGCTCAATACCGTAGAGGCGTATCCTCCCTCCCTGCTCCCACTCCACATCAGAAAATGATGCATGGATTCCGGCCCGTTGTTCAAGACGAACAAATGACTTCTGCAGGACAAAGCCAAGAATAGGAGCACGAAAAAAATAGCCTGCAACGACACCCAGAAGCACCAAAAGACACATGGCACATAAAAACTTCAGGAGTTTTTTCACTTTGTGATTCATCGCTGTTATAACTGCCATTAATGTGTGTTTTGAAAAGCAAAAACTAACGGGTGTCTTGAATAATCAGATTTTTCCGTTAAAGGTTGCCTTAAGAGCAAAAAAACAGGGAATTCGACAAGCATCCATTCGGGCAGAAACTCCACATATGAGGTATATGTAATCATTAATTTCTTTTTCTGTAACGCTGCTCTCGGCAAAAAAGCCATAAAGGCGCATCCATTCAATAGCTGAGTATTATATAGCCGTCAGCCATTGCAGTACACTCTTTTCTTCACAATTGAGTGTTAATCCTTGCAAAGAAAAAACTTAAGGAATGCTTATGAATCCAAATCAACGTCACTGCTCGTTTCCTTCAGCAAAGGATGATGCCGTTTCCTCAGAAAAATGTCTCCTTTCCGCACAGACATGCTCATCCAGCTATAAACTGTCTTATACAGATACTGATTTTCTTATGCGCGACGAACTCCGCCCTGTTCGTTTACAGCTTGAATTAATGAAACCTGAAATTCTTCAACATGAGCATGATGTCCAGGCAACGGTAGTCATCTTTGGCGGAGCGAGAATCCCTGATGAAGAGAGGGCAAAAGAGAAATTAGCTGAGGCGGAAAAAGCGGCAAACAAGAATCCGGAAGACAAGACAAGAGGATTTGAACTCAAGGTTGCCAGGAGAGTATTAGCTAAAGCACGATATTATGAAGAAGCCCGTAAGCTTGGCAGAATCCTGTCGGAAACGTGTCATAAAACAAAAGGCTGTAATCTTGTGGTCATGACTGGTGGCGGTCCGGGCATCATGGAAGCAGCCAACCGTGGAGCCCATGATGTCGGGGCGAAAAATGTCGGTTTAAATATTGTTCTGCCCCATGAACAAGCCCCCAATCCCTACATTACCCCTGAGCTCTGTTTCCAGTTTCATTACTTTTCAATCCGCAAAATGCATTTCCTTATGCGGGCCAAGGCGTTGGTCGCTTTTCCCGGAGGTTTCGGCACTCTTGATGAACTCTTTGAAACCCTGACCCTTATCCAGACTAAAAAAATCACCCCTCTGCCGGTTCTACTCTTCGGTCAAACCTACTGGGAAAAAGCGATCAACTTCAATTTCCTTGTAGAAGAAGGTGTTATCTCTCCTGAGGATCTTGATCTTTTCAGCTATGTTGAAACAGCCGAAGAAGCCACCAAAATAATCGAACACTCTTTTAACAAAATTTAAGGCTCCAGCCTACTCAACATGCTGGGCCGGCAGAACCAATGCTGTCTGACTCTGCAGTTCGGTCAAAACAAAAAAGAAGCCGCTCGACGCCACGTACATTAACCGTAGCAAAGAACGTCGAGCGTTTGAACTTCAGCCAGTGCTGTATTAACGATAGCTTTTAATTTTTCATAAACCGGGAGTGAAAAACTCCAGATCTTTTTTTACAGCCACTAACCTTTTCTTTGCATAGGTTTCGGAGTCAATCATGGTAAGCATTTCGTTTTGAATTCCTTTCAATTTCATTACAGATTCGTCAGATAGTTTCTGTTCAGACCAGGTCTGGGAATAAAGAATATGTCGGGCAGCAGCCTCAAGTGCATAGGCACAATTAGGAAAATGAACCAAGCTTAAATACAATTCGGCTTTTTTTAACTTATGTCGCGCCAGTACTTTTTCAGTCTTGGAAAAGGTTTTTTCAAGCCCTGAAGTAGTCGTCACCTTACCGTCCTTCACTTTTTTGGAAAGGGCTATGAGTTCCTGAGAAAGTGACTGAAGTTCTTTATGCATTTCTTTTTGGGCCCGAGTGACTTCGATGTTCACGATGGTCGCGGCTTGACGTATGTATAAGGCTGCGTTCTGGGTATTGTTCATTAGTAAACTATCCCATGCCTTTTGGAATTTATGGGCCGGATCTTCCATAAGTTTCTGCCAAGAATCATCCTGCAGGAGTATGTAGCCATCCGGAGTCTCTATCTTCTTTTCTGCAGAGACACATGTAACTCCGGCAAAAAATATAACGGTTAAGGCAAAAAAAAGTATTGAACTGTAAGTTGAGCATTTCATGATAGTCCTCCATTAATTAATATTTGTCAATTGGCTTAATTTCTATAATTATCAGAGTCTTTTTCTCTTTTTTAGCAAGAATTATCAAGGTATCTTATTAGTAAAAATAGTTCCTATATCTCGCTACCTGATGCCGGGAAAGTCCTTCATTGTTATTGCAGCACCGTATGTTGCAAGCTCTTCAGCAGAAAGCCATTTCATTCCCTTTTTCATGAAAAGCGGAGCATCAAGTAAATTCTCCGACAGTGAAGTTTGAGTCTTGTCAAAAGAAGCTTTCCAGATCAGTCCGCTATTTTCAATTTTGACTACATATACGGAAAAGGCGACAGATGCCGGCGTATTGGCTGTGAGGGGACCTCCTTCTCTTTCCTTGAAACGCCAGAGAAGACCTACCATGACATGGCTTGCTTGAAGTTCTTTGCCAAGGACGATAGCGAGTTCACGGGGAGTGTTCTTGTCGTTCCTGGGCAGTCGGGCAGATGCAGATTTGACCAGTGCAAGCGGGACGACCTGATCAGAAAGGATTTTTTTAAGTTCCTTCTGGTAGATTGAGGTTAATGTTTCTTCAGCTCCAGTCAGAAGTTCCTCTTCCAGATAACAGAGGCCGAGGATCTGGCAGTCCAGAGTCTTCTCAAGTTTTTTTTCTTGCCGAGCATCCTGACCACCCAGGAGGAAGGGCATGAGAGCAATATTGTTTGATATATTTTTTGAAGAAGGTGATGATTCAGCAGCATCCACACTATGAGGAAGGAGCAAGGCAATGGATAATGTCAAAACAACCCATAGGTTTGAAAAAAGAGAGCGGGTCGATATCATGACATCCTCCATGTTTTAGTAAATCAAAGAAACCCGTAAGCTTATGGTCATGGCTGGTGGCGACTCCGGCATCATGGAAACAGCCAACCATGGATCCCAATGTAGTTTGTTGTTTGATTATCTCTTTATTAATCCAGCTTCTTCCATAAATTCCTGACCACATTCTGGACAATAACCGTGCGAAAATCTCGTATCAGAATGTTCTGAAATATAAGATTCCATTTACTGCCAACCGCCATCTTCATTACGAATTTTTTTTTACAGACACAGCAAAGGGAAAGAGGGTATTTACACCTTTGAAAAGAGCGACACGCTTGAGCGTCTGATATATACAAACCAGTAAACCAGGCCCACAAGGACTGCTCCGCCTATAATATTGCCAATCGAAACAGGCAGCAGATTCGCGACCAGAAAATTGTCCCACGTCAGACTTGGATACTCTTCTGCTGTTTTATTTATAGCTAACCAGAAACCCTCTGGAGCTGCCTTTTTTACAAGAATACCAATTGGAATAAAATACATATTGGCAACACTATGCTCAAATCCTGCCGTCACAAAAGCCGTAATAGGAAAAATGATGGAAAGAATTTTGTCGGTAGTGGTTCTCGCGCTGAAACAAAGCCACACTGCCAGACAGACAAGAGCATTACACATGATGCCAAGCATGAGGGCTTCAAAAAAACCAAGTGAACATTTTGCATTAGCAATATTGAGAACGTTGAGGCCAATCACGCCGTTTCCAAATGTGTACTGTCCCGTATAAAGCATGAGCACACTGGTCATCAAGGCCCCGACAAAATTGCCGGTATAAACGATCACCCAGTTTCGCAGAACCTGAAAGGTTGTAATTTTCCTGCTGGACCAGGCCATGATGATCAGGTTGTTACCCGTAAAGAGCTCAGCACCGGCAATGACTACGAGAATGAGACCAAGACAGAAGACCAGGCCGCCAAGTAACCGCACAACACCATAAGGCAATTGCTGGGCTGCGCCGGCCGTCACTGTTGTCGAAAAAATGGCTCCCAGGGAGATAAAGGCACCAGCAAGGATTGACAAAAGAAGCATATTGCGCCAACCCATGGATGCCTTGTTAACCCCGGCATCTTCAGCTTTGGCTGCCATTTCTGGTGGAATCAGCATGTCGATACGGGACATATCGTTCATAGGGGGTTCCTTAATGAATGTCTCCATCTGGAAAGCATGTCTTTACCGAATTTATTGCCATACTGAGTTACTGGTCACAGTCTATTCGCCAACAGCAGTCATCCTGGCCACAGGAGACAATTCCGGTCTGGAAACATGGGGCATTGCCCTCCTTTAACTGGATACTGCGGACAAGATCAGTTTTTTTCATTTTCCCTGACTTTATTCCCAAAACAGTTGCCTTCTTTTTAACATCGGTCATTTTCATGAGATCTCCTCCATTGGTTTTTAATTCCAAATTACCTTTCCAAAAAAAAAGCCCCAAAAAGAAACGATGTTCTTCCCGAGACCATGAGCAGTATTTTAAATATTTCCCCCTTACCTGAAAGTTTTCCGGCAATCAGACAAAATTTAAATGCAGCAAAGACAATTATTATTTATTTTTCATACATATAGGCCGTTGTAAAGAATTGTCAAGGTTGTGATTTCAATAATTGTCAGCACTAAAGATTCTTCCTTAATCCGATAAGCCTGGAAATTTTTCAAGGTTGCCTTAAGATATAACACAGCGATGCATCAATGTCCCTTGAGCACATACTCAGCAATGTTATTGGCATGATCGGTGATCCTCTCGAGATCCTGCAGGACTTTCGGATAAAGGGCATTTATTACTGGTCTGGCAATATCGTTTTCTTGTCTGACGGGACACTGCTTACGTTACATGATCTCC
>JACNJZ010000147.1 GCA_014382295.1 Candidatus Desulfobia pelagia
CCCGCGAAGGCGGGAGTCCAAAAAGATTATAGCTGAGTTTTCTTAATAGCCACTTTTTTTATATTCGTTGTACTTCTTAGAAAGGATGAAATCAACCTGATTGCCAATACCATTCTGCTTGAGATGCAAAATCCTTGTCAATCCCCTTCATTGAAGAATCTATTCCGGAAATCCCAAAAGCACCCAATGAACTATTATTGAATGGTTGAAACAGAGTTATGATTGAACTCATGGCAAAGGGAGGAATGAGAATAGTCTGGAGAGATTCCCATTTCTATAACCTGGAGGGACTGAAGAATAGCCGAAAGCGGGGTGTTTATTTCATGGGCGACTCCGGCGGCAAGGCTGGCAATAGTGTGAGTTTTTCGTTCAAGAAAATCTGCGCTTCCATTTTTTTTCTGTGGGTAATCTCCTGAACTGTCCCCATTGATCATACAAGAACACCGCGTTGATCAAGGGCAACCTCACCTTGTTCAACAATACAAATTTCTTTATCCTCAAAGGTACCTCGAGTTAAAGGCTCAATTGTATTCACCTGATTCCTCATCTGTTCGACCCATTCTTCCATGATATACACTCCGTTTCGTGTTTTGACATACCTTTATCAAGTTAATTTTTGCATCAGAGGGTAAAATTTTGCTCCCTAAGCCACTGAATTATGAATAAAATTACTTTTTCCTTCTTGGATCACTTGTAACTGTAGTTAATATATACTATGTTTCGTGATGGAATGATTCGTGCACGAAACATTCCATCACGAAGGATTTGTCATGAGTACTAAAAACAATACAAATTACGAATTTCGTATCTTGAGCTCTTTACGTCGCGTCATCAGGGCTGTGGATATTTATTCTCGAAAATTAAATACCGAATTAGGTCTTACAACACCCCAACTCTTGTGTCTGGATGCTTTGGCGAAATGTGAGACGATAACACTCACAGACTTGGCAAAGACAGTTCACCTTGGCGTAAGTACGGTAAATGGAATAATCGACAGGCTTGAATCAAAAAAATATCTGACAAGGACGAGGTCAGTAAAAGATCGTCGTAAGGTGTTTTTGGAAATCTCCCCCGAAGGAAAGGAGATTGTATCAAGAGCTCCTTCTCTGCTCCAAGACAGATTAGCCAGGTCTTTATCGCAACTATCTGAAACAGAGCAAATGGAGATAACCACGTCACTTGAGCAGGTAGTTGAACTCATGGAAGTCGAACAAGTGGATGCCTCGCCAAACCTGTTTCCCCGGGAACAGGTTGCAAATAGCGAATAATACGTTTTTCCCAAAACACATGGTTTGCTGAGATCATCCAAAATACAACTAAATACTTAAAGGACTAGATCAGCAAAACATGACTGAATTAAGCACGGAAGAATCACTTAACAACCTTGCCACTATTGATTTTCGCACATTGCAATGGAACAGCGAACTCGCCAATAACATCAATTCTCTTGAGAAACTTAAGCAGTATTTGACTTTTTCAAAAGAGGAAGAACTCTCCATGCAGAAAGTGCTGGATACTCATCCCATGAATATCCCGCGCTACTACGTCAGCCTCATTGACCCCAGTGATCCTCACGATCCCATCCGCAAACTGGCGATTCCAAGCGCACAGGAACTGGTTGTGGCCGGCAGTATGGGCGAAACCACTGGAGATCCTTACGGCGACGACAAACATAATAAGGGCAACGGAATTCTCCACAAGTACCCTTACTCCGCCTTGGTCGTGGCCACCGAATACTGTTCCATGTACTGCCGCCATTGCTTCCGCAAGCGTTTGGTGGGTCTGCCCAACGATAAGACCGTCGAGAACTTCCAGAATGCCGCCAAGTACATTGCCGAACATAAAGAAATCACCAATGTGATCATTTCAGGTGGAGATCCCATGATGTTGCCCACCGAGGTCATCGCCAAGATGCTTGAAGCTTTGAAGAACATCGATCATGTAAACTATGTCCGCATCGGCACCAGAACTCCTGTGGTGTACCCCCTACGCTATTTCGATGATGAACTTATCGAAGTACTGCGTAATTTTAACCAGCATAAGACTCTTTATATCCCTACCCATTTCAACCATGCCAACGAAATAACCGATTTATCCAAAGAAGCTGTAATGCGTATCCGTAATGCAGGAATCACCGTCAACAATCAAGCTGTGCTCCTCAAGGGCGTCAACGACACCGTCCAGGATCTTGAAGACCTGATGAACGGACTGGTCCGCATCGGTGTTAACCCTTATTATTTGTATCAGTGTATGCCCGTTTCACGCGTGCGTCATCACTTCCAGGTTCCCCTGAAACGTGGCGTCGATATTATATCCGAAGCCAAGCGCCGCCTGGACGGCTACGCAAAGCGTTTCAAGTTTATCATGGGCCATGACATCGGGAAAATTGAGATTTGCGGGCGCAAGGACGACATTCTGGTGATGAGTCAAATCCACGCTCGCCCCGAACATCCAGAAGAAGCCTCGCGCATTCTCATGGGCCATCTGACTAAAACGGCAGGTTGGCTCGAAGACATAGAGCTGATGCAATGATAGCTGAGTTTATAGGCAACCTTGAAAAATTGACTTTTTGCTCGCTAGCGGTGTCATTGCCAAAATGAAAAGTGCTCACTGTCGGTATGCGGAGTTTATGCCCATGTGGGTACTTTTCAATTTTGTCATTCCTTGCTAGCAAACAAAAATCCTAATTTTTCATGGTACCTTGTAGTTTTAAGATGTGAACTGGCAGGGATACGTTTAGGAAATTCTACTGAAGAAAAATGTTACGGTAGCCTTATAATATTGTCATCAACAATACGGCCGTCTTCCATCTGAATCCGCCGCCGCGCCCGTTTACCCAACTCCGGGTCATGGGTAACCATTATCAGGGTAAGTCCCTCTGCATTTAATCCTTCCAGGATATCCACAACCTCTCTGCCTGCTGTTCTGTCAAGGTTTCCTGTGGGTTCATCTGCCAGAAGAACTGCTGGGTTGGTGACTGTTGCCCTGGCAATGGCCACTCTCTGCCGCTGGCCCCCGGAAAGCTGATCCGGCCTGTGGCGGGCCCTGCTTGAAAGGCCAAGGGCAGCCACTATCGCATCAACCCTTTTTTTTCTTTCCGACGGCAAAACTCCGGCAATAACCAGAGGCAATTCTATATTTTCCTCGGCTGTCAGGCGGGGCACAAGATGAAAAAACTGAAAGATAAAGCCGATGCGCTCCTGCCGGACCCTGGCCTGCTCCCTGTCGTCAAGTTTGGTGACGTCCCTACCTTCCATGGAGTATGTCCCCTGGTCCGGCCTGTCCAGAAGTCCCATGGTATTAAGCAGAGTTGATTTCCCTGAACCGGAAGGGCCCATGACCGCAATATATTCACCAGGAAGAATCTGGAGCGAGATGTCACGCAGGGCATGGACCTTTTCTTCTCCAACTGAAAAAATTCGCTGAATGCCCTCCAGACAAATCATACTACTTCCCGCTCTCTTCTATAACGGCAACAACACCATCTTCAACACCCTCTCGCCCTATGGATACAACCACAAGATCATCTTTTTCAAGGCCGGAAACAACCTCGGTAAAATCCCAGTTTTCAAGACCCACCTCAATAGTTCTTTCCTGCAGCATCCCGTTTCCTGGCAAAAATACCAGAACCCTGCGATCCTCAAATATCGCTTCTGAGGGAATGCGAAGCACATCCTCCCGAACATCGATGATCACCTCGGCATCAGCACTGTACCCAGGCATAAGACCTGCCATGTCTTTTACATCGACATAATCGACATCTATATCTACTGTGCGGGCCTGTTTTTCGCGATCCAACACATAGTCGGCAACCCTTCTGACCTTTCCCGGAAAAGTTCTCTTTCCAAAAGCATCAAGGATGATCCGTGCCGGCATGTTGACTTTGACCTTGGGTGCATCAACTTCATCAATGGGGGCCGTAATGTAAAAACAGCTGGTATCAACTAGATCGATCACAGGAAGAGTGGCAATGCCAAGCGGTGACGGTGTAACATATTCACCCTTTTCACCATTTACCTCGGCAATGATTCCGGCAAACGGCGCCTTGACAACAGTCCTTTCAAGCTGTGTCTTTATTGTCAGGACACTGGCAATACTGACTTGAACATCCGCCTTGGAAGACTGGCAATCAGCCTGCCGTGCCTTGGCAGTTGTCTGTGCCTGATCAACCTCTTCCTCGGAAATCGCTTTCTGTTTCTGGAGTTTTAAAACTCTCACAGCCTGCCTTTCAGCAATGGCAGCATTGAGACAGGCCGCCTCAGCCCTTTCCGTGGATGCGACGATCTCACTTTCCCGGAGCTGCACTTCAGCCTTCAAATCCTCGTTCCAGAGAGACAGCAACAACTCCCCCTCCTTGACCTGCATCCCTTCATGAACAGCAAGGAAGGCTATCTGGCCGCCAATAGCGGGAGAAAGCAGGGCACGGCGGCAGGCTTTGACAGTCCCGGCCTTCGTATTGACAACTGTTGATTCTATAACACCGCGGGTAACCGGCTTTACCGCAACAGCCACAGGATCGGGCCGAGTCAGGTAATACACAGCTCCCGCGCATCCCAGTAAAACAAGAATCCATAAAAAATATCGGGACAGTCGTTTCATAATATTTCCCAGTTCACTATACGCCTACTAATTAAGGCCACCTTGAAATCAAAAAAAACCTATACCTTTTAACTTTTAACTTTTAACTTTTAACTTTTAACTTTTAAAAACCATCTTAGCAGAGTTGCCACAATGGAACAACAAGCAACAAAATGCTCCAGCACCCTCCTACCCAACAGAGGCAAGATAGATAACACTTTCCTCAACTCCATCAATATCAAGCAGAGCATTCAATTCATCATCGTAAAAAGCCGCCACTGGACATGCTTTCAAATCCAGACTTTCAGCGGCAAGGAGCAGATTCTGGCAGATATGTCCGCAATCAAGCATAATATAACGCAGCCCGCGATGCCCATACTTCACCATGTTGCGGCGAAATACTGCTGACCAGATAACAGTGACGGCTGCTCTCGAAACAAAACCCTGGTCCAGTGCTCCCCGGGCAACCAGGCCAGATACAGACTGGTCAGTAAGACACTCCAACTGAAAATTTCTGACATCGAAATGATAAAGGCCGGCATCGACCCCATCCACCCTGTCAACTGCAAGATACGTTTCAACAGGATAAAGAGCTCCTGCTGAAGGTGCTGTACGCAGCAGATAAGGCCCAGCCTGGGCGGTTACGCCCTGCATTGACCAGAGAAGAAAAGCCAGATCCTCCAGAGAAAGATTTTCATTGGAAAACTGCCGCACAGATCGTCTTTTCTGGAGTAATTCCTCCAGCTCCGCCCCAGTTTTCTGCCAACTCACGGGTAAAGAAATTTTCTTTACATCCCCATAGCCTTTAAACGCTTCCCCGGGAGATATAGACGGTCTTTCTTTTTCTCGAATGGTTTTTCTGTTAAACTTAGTATGATGCAGATAGTTGTATCCTAATGTTTCCTTCAGGTCTGGCATTGAGAACACCTTTTCATTCTGTTTTTATTCCAGATTCTGTATCCATACGATAAGGCCGCAGGTTGCCTGGATATATTTTGTTGGTAACATACTTTTAACGTAAAACTGGAAACTTTCAACCGGTGAACTTATTTCAATGGATCCCAATACAATCATATCCATAGCAATGACTCTGGCGGGAGCAGCGCTCATGCTGTTCTCAATCATTACCGGCATGCGTCTCAGCAGGGAGATGCCTTTCATAATACAGAACAAATGGAAGGTACTCCTGGGGATCATGGCGGTATTCTTCTGCGGCCATCTTACCTTTGCCGGTCTTCTCTTGGCTGGCTTTCCATTCCCGCAGATTCTCATTGGATCAAGTATTTTCTTAGGAGGTCTTTTTGCCCTCCTGGTCATTATTCTCTCAAGAATTACTACCAGGAAAATGGAGGAACGACAAAACAGACTGCAGCGGACCCATCGAGTTCTTAAGAATAAAGCTATCATGCTGAGCAAAGAGATAGTCGACAGAAAAAAATCAGAAGAAGAACTCCGAAAAACCAGTGATCTCTTCCTGAAGGATCTCTTCGAAATCATGGATGAGGTCCTGGCCAACAGGGATCAGTATACCTTTGACCATGCATTCCATGTCGCTGAAATATCAAAACTCATAGGCAAGGAAATGGGTCTCTCTGAAGAGGAGCAGCAGAGTCTCGAGCTCGGATGCCTGGTCCATGATATCGGCAAAACAGCCATTCCGGATGATGTTCTCCTGAAACCCACCCGTTTTGACTACAAGGAAAAAGACATCATAAAATACCACCCGCTCATCGGTGCCAAACTCATTGCCCGCCATATCCAGGACGACCGAATCACCGATGTCATCCTCAATCATCACGAGCGCCTTGACGGCAGCGGATACCCTCTCGGACTCAAGGGCAAAGACATAGATCCTTTTTCACGAATCGTTGCGGTGGCCGACACATACGAGGCACTGGTCTCAAGACGACCATACAAGAAACCCATTTCCCATAAAAAAGCTCTTGCCATAATCCAGGATGAAATGGAGAAAGGCAGGCTCGATAGCGATGTTGTCAGTGCTTTCAGGAATATCGCTAAATCAATCAAAGTGCCCCAGGGGAAAAAAGTTACAGCCGGATTTATGGAACATGTAGAGATGTTTCGAAACAGAACCTTTTTCAAGGAACCTCTCACCGAATTTTACAATTACCGTTATCTGCTCTTTCTCGATGACGCCAAAGTGCTGCATAAAAACACCCTTCCCTATGACCTTGTTCTTATTCGGTTCCCCCAGATCGGAAAAGTCCAGAGGAACATTGGCTATACCGTTGCAGACCAGGTGCTTGACGAACTTGGACAGAATATTCTCGACCTGACTGAAAATCTGGGAAGCAAACGGGAACAGTATGACAGCTCAATCATGATTTTCAGAAAAGGAATAGACTATCTCATCTATGCCGAACATGATGAAAACGACCACATTCCAAGTTTAAGAAAAAATATCGGGATACTCTTGCGACAGGTAAGAAAAGACTGGAGACTTCACTCCAGAGTAAACACTCTGCACTTCGAAGCTGGTGTCTCTATAGAAAAGGCTCTCCACCAGCTCTTTAGAGCAACAAGTGAGTCCCAAAACGAAACAAAAAAAGCCGCGGCCTCTATCCAGGAAAAAGGATAAAGGCTTCGGCTTCATTACGCCTTGGCTCTATGGATCGCTGCTTACTTATTTCTTCACAAGCGAACCGGCAACCAGCTGATCAACAACTGAAGGATCAGCAAGGGTTGATGTATCTCCGAAATTTTCATAGTCGCCGGCAGAGATCTTACGCAGGATACGGCGCATAATCTTACCGCTTCGTGTCTTCGGCAGTCCATCGTTGAACTGAATAAATTCCGGTGTGGCAATGGGGCCGATTTCCTTACGGACATGGGTCCGCAGTTCAGCTACCAGCTCATCACTGGACTTAACACCGGCATTGAGTGTAACAAATGCGTAGATGGTCTGCCCCTTGATAGCATGGGGGGCGCCAACAACGGCAGCCTCAGCAACCTGGGCATGGGCAACAAGAGCGGACTCGATTTCAGCCGTTCCAAGCCTGTGACCGGAAACATTGATAACGTCATCAAGACGACCCATAATCCAGTAATAACCGTCTTCATCCTTTCTAGCGCCATCTTCAGGATCATATATCCCTTCAAACTTGCTGAAATAGGTCTTTTTGTAGCGGTCAGGATTTTTATAGACACCGCGAAGAATACCTGGCCAGGAATGCTTAATGACAAGACGACCACCTTCATTTGGTCCGGCCTCTTTGCCATCTTCATCGTAAATAGCCAAATCAACACCAGGAAGAGGTTTTGAAGCGGAACCCGGTTTGAGCGGAGTCGCATACGGCAGTGGTGAAATAAGAATACCGCCTGTCTCCGTCTGCCACCAGGTATCAACGATGGGCAGCTTGGACTTGCCTATATGCTCATGATACCACATCCACGCTTCAGGATTGATCGGTTCACCAACGGAACCAAGTATCCGAAGAGTAGACAGATCATGTTTTTCTACAGGCTCTGTACCGGTACGCATAAGGGCACGAATAACGGTGGGAGCTGTATAGAAAATATTGACCTTGAATTTCTCGACGATCTGCCAGAAGCGGTTTGGTCCAGGATAGGAAGGAACACCTTCAAACATTACTGATGTTCCGCCCATGGCCAACGGACCGTAAAGGATATAGCTATGACCGGTAATCCAGCCGATATCAGCTGTACACCAGTAAACATCATCATCCTTCAGATCAAATACGTACTGCATGGTATGGCAGGCATAGGTAAGATACCCACCGGTAGTGTGAACAACACCTTTTGGTGTTCCAGTACTACCGCTTGTATACAAAATGAAAAGAGGATCCTCAGAATCCATGCTGACGGGATCACACTTGTCGGTAATATCATCAGCAGCCATGGCTTCCTGGTACCAATGGTCACGACCGTCCTGCATATTCACTTCATTGCCGCCGCGTTTAACGACGATGACGTTTTTTACAGATCCTTCATTAGCGATTGCTTCATCCGCATTTGGCTTCAGCGGTATTGTTTTTCCCGCACGAAGAACAGCATCAGCCGTAACAAGGACTTTCGCCTCACAGTCATGAACTCGGCTCTGGAGACTGGCAGCACTGAAACCGGCAAAAACAACACTGTGAATAGCGCCGATTCTGGTACAGGCCAGGAGGGTAATGGCCAGCTCAGGAATCATAGGCAGGTATACAGCGACACGATCACCTTTGCCGACGCCCATTTTCTTAAGAACGTTGGCGAAACGGCATACCTGGGTATGCAGCATCTGGTACGTATACACCTGGACATCTTCTTCAGGCTCACCCTGGAAGATAATGGCTGCTTTATTGCGGCGGCCATCTGTCAGATGCCGGTCAAGACAGTTGTAAGAGACATTCAGTTTGCCGTTAACAAACCATTTAATTTCAGGTTTAACCAGGTCTTCCTCAACAACCTTGTCCCACTTCTTGTCCCAGGTAATAAGCTCTTCCGCCCTTTCAGCCCAAAAACCGTCAGGATCATCCATAGACCTCTTGTAGACAGCCTCATATTCTTCCATACTTTTAATATAGGCCTGATCCCTTCCTTTTTCCGGTGGGTCAAAAACTCTTATCTCCTGTGACAGACTGGTAATCTTGTCTTCAGAACCGCTCATGATTCCTCCTTCTCCTCAAATTTATCATTTGATCATGCGACTAAAAAAACCACGAACCATAGTTTCCCATGGCTCGTGGCACCCAAGGGTTACACTGTAACCCGTTATTTATGTACAAATAGCTACTGGAACGCGGGCATTAATGAGCGTCTGTAGCTTCACCGGCTCCACGAGGGAAACGGACACTGTCTACCAGTTCCTGTATTTCCTGAGGTGGTGGAGCTGTCATCATGGAGACAGTCCAAGTTACGATGAA
>JACNJZ010000150.1 GCA_014382295.1 Candidatus Desulfobia pelagia
CGTTCGATACAAAATCCTGCCGCTGCTGGCCAGATAGGTGCGATAAATCCCGTTTAAGACTGTGGACTTCCCTGCCCCGGTTGGGCCTATCAGGGCCGTGAGTTTCCCCGGATAGACTTTCAGATTGACATCGTATGACGAAGGAATCACCTTGTTCTGTTCATGGAGGACAAAATGTTTGGAAAAATTCTCAACTCTGAGAATGGGTTCTACACTCATGGTATTCTCCTTTACAGGGCTGAGGCAACAAGGCGCTGGGTGTATGCATGTTGCGGATCTTCAAGGATCTGGTCGGTGAGACCTGACTCGATGACCCGGCCATATTTCATGACCAGCGTGCGGCCTGCAAGGAGGCGGATAACACCGAGATCATGGGTGACCACGATCATGGCGGTATTCAGTTCCTGCTGAATCTCGAGAATCAGATCCAAGATGGCCGCCTGCACCGACAGATCAAGCCCGGTGGTCACTTCATCAAGAAAGAGCAGTGGCGGATCGGTTGCCAAGGCCTTGGCAATTTGAACCCGTTGCTGCATGCCGCCGGAAAAGGTCTTTGGTATCGCGTCCATTCGTTCGGGCAGGACCTCGGTACGACTAAGCAGCCCACGTGCCTTGCTGCGGATCTTCTCATAGTGATTGTCACCGTACATGAGGAGACGTTCGGCAATATTGCCGCCAGCTGAGATGTCAAAATTCAGACCAAGGTGAGGATTCTGATACACCATGCCGAAACTATGGTTCTTCATATGTCGCTGCTGGGCATTATTGAGATCAAACAGGGAGTGTTGATGCCCATTATCAAAGAAGGTCGCCCGGCCGGCCGTTGGCTCCTCATCAAAATAGAGACATTTAACCACCGTTGATTTTCCGGAACCAGATTCTCCCATAATCCCCAGAATCTCACCCTGGTGAAGGGAGAAGGAGACGTCATGGGCTGCCACCACAGATTTGCAGCTGGGACAGATATTTGTCTGTTCCGCTCCGGTCTGATCAAAACAGTGGAGACATCCCCGGCCATAGACCTTGGAGAAGGACTCTACTTCAAGAATTTTTTTCACGGACAAGCTCCTTCATGTTTTCCTCTTTCCTAAGACGCAATTGCTCGTTGCACCAGTCGATATCTGAACATTGGTACACCTTTTTTCCGTTCCGGGAGTCGATGAACTCGTCAAGGAAGCTCTCCTGGTTGCCACAGCGGGCACAACTGAGACGATTGCCCTGTTGATCGTAAAAATTCTCTACCCGAAACGGCACATCTTCAAAGGCGATGGGTTCCGCCTCGCTGTATGGTGGAACAGCGTAGATCTTTTTTTCCCGACCTGCTCCGAACAAAATAAGTGCCTTAGACTGATGCATTTTCGGCACGTCAAAACGCGGGATGGGGGAAGGATCCAGAATATAATAGCCATTAATACGGGTGGGGTAGCGATGAGAGATGGTGATCTCATCAAATTTGACTATATCCTCGTAGAGTTTCACCAGCAGGCGGGAGTAATCCGCCTCGCCATGCATGGTCTTGCGTTTGTCTTCTGAGGGTTCAACCACTGTCAGGGGGTCAGGATACGGAACCTGCAGCACAATTACCTGTTTTTCACTGAGTTCTTTTTCAGGAATCCGGTGGCGTGACTGAATGAGCGTGGCTTCTTCCGTCCTGGTGGTGGTATCAATATCCGGACAGGTCATCTCCACAAAGGCACGCAGATTGACGGCATTCACCGAATCGTCCGAGCCCTGATCGATAACCTTCAGGGTTTCTCCAGGGCCGATGAGTGACAGGGTCAACTGCAGCCCTCCTGTTCCAAAGCCTCTGCCCATGGGCATTTCCCGACTGGAATAGGGTACTTGGTAACCAGGCAGGGCAATGGCCTTCAGGACACTGCGCCGCACCTCTTTCTTGGCATACTCATCAAGAAAGCCAAATGGATAACCGCTTGCTTTGCTCATCCCTGAGCCTCCTTCTTCTGTTTATTGCGCTGTTTTTCCTGGGTGGTACGTAGGCGATCCATATCTGACTGAAAGGTCACATAATGCGGCATTTTATAGTGGGTACAAAAGCCCATGGAATCAATACCATCAACATGGAGGAGGACAAACTCCGGATCCTCCGACGGGTTGGACGGTCCATCTTTCATCCCCTTTTGCAGAGAACGATCAAGAATAGCCATGGACAGGGCTTTGACCTCGTTATGTCCAAAACAGGCACCATAGCCAAGGGTGAAGACAGGCTTGCCGCCTTCGTCATCATCTTCATACATGGCCACCACTTCACATTCTGTTATCATCACCTCTCCGGCTTCTGTCAGTTCACCAGTGACGGGATGGGGCAGCATGACCGGCAGGTAGCCCACCCGCATTTCGGCCACAGTGGGATGCACATCGCCGTAACCACGCATATTGGAGTAGGCAATGCCCAGCAGTGATCCGGTTTCAGCCCGTGACATTGTGGCAAGAGCGGCTGAACGTGGAACAGGAAAAATAAGAGGTTCCCTGGTGATATCAAAGGCGTCCATATTGAGTTTTGGATTGCTCGCAGGCAGCAGCCCTTCTTCCCGCAGGTAATCAAGAACCTTGGGGAAGGTGTCGGGAATGGCATCTGTTTTTGTATGCTTCATCCATTGAGCGGTAGTTTTTTGAAAAGTCTCTTTTGACTCGTCGAGCAGATCCATGCGTAACAGGCGAAGGCTGAAATCAGTGGAGGCACCAAGCATCTGGCCGCCCGGAATGTCTTTAAAGGCTGAAGAAATCCTGCGCACCAAGCGCATTTTTGAGCTGTCAAGGATCGGGGTTTCACAGAGACGCGGTTTTGTGGAGCGATAGGCCCTCAAGGCAAAAGAGGCCTCCAGTGAGTCGCCCATAAACTGTTTAATGGCAAGGGCTGCCAGTTCCGGATGATACAAACCGCCCTCAGACATCACCTTTCCATGGAGAAAACGGAGCTGGGACTGGATGGTTGCAAGATCCAGGGGCAGACCACCTTCTCCCTGTTCTGTACGCAGATATTCGAGCAGGGACTCAGCCCCCTGAATAGCAAGACCGCCCCCTTTTATAGCCACATAACTCACGAGCGCACCTCCAGTCTGCTTGTTCTTGGGATTGCAGTTACAGAGTGCTGATCCACCAGGATAATATCAATACCGAGCGGGAATGAAAGGGACTGTTCACGCAACTCAAGCCATCCAGCCCCAAATCCTTCCAGCTGAAGTGTACAACTGGTCTTAATACCAGGCCCCCGCAGTACAAGCGTCTGCTTGCCATGCCCCAGTGCCTCAATCTGGACAAGCAGGGTGGCAGACTGGTCAGGACAACTGAGAGTTCCCACTTTAGGATCACCACTTGGTTGAGCATTTCCCCTACAGAGCAGATAATCGGCCTTTTCAACCACCTCAGGGCGAGCCTGCAGGAGCGGCCAGTCACCAGCTTCAAGAAGGTTATGACAATCAGACAGCGTACTTTGGATGTCGAGCAGACTGGCCAGTACACCACGATAGCCGTGGGTACCATCAAGCCAATTTCCAAGACAATGGACGCTGCCGGGTCTGGCCATTGCCTCCATCAGGGCACGAAAAATGCGCTGCTGGTTTTCAGGCTGCCAGATTGCTTCAATTTTCATCATCATCCTCCACGGCATCGAGCAGAGAGAAATCCACCCTGGTCGCAGCAAGCATATTTTTACGACGCTGCTCTTCTCTGTTACACTGTTCAAGTCCTTGCCTGAGAAGCTCATCAATACGTTCATATCCCGGTAAGCGGTTTGCCAGAATCCCATCGCAGACAGCCAAAGCCTGAACAAACTCAAGATTATCAACCATTACCTGGGCAGCACCGTCAGCGTTACTGCCTTCAGGGGTCACAATGTCCACCCAGGCCGTGGCAAGGGGGATTTCACCAAGATAAAAGGGCTCATTATACGCACTGTCCTCCAGTTTGAGCATGGCAAGGCCGGACTGGGGCAGAGACTTTGGAGTGATCTGCCATCCACTGCTCAGCGTATTGACCTCGGCGACAACCTGCTCTGCATCAAGTTTACTGAGCAGTCGTATCCATTGCGAACGATCCACAATGCTTGACATTTTTTCTGTTGTGACTGACATAATTTTTCCTACATGGTTCTAGCGCGCAGCTTCTGGGAAATGAGTTCCAGGAGCATGACGGTTATGAATATTATGAGGAGGATAGTTGAGACATGGTCGTAATCAAACAGATCCCATCGTCCCTTCAGTTCCATACCAATTCCGCCTGCACCCACAATACCAAGCACCGTGGCGGTACGAATGTTTCGTTCAAAAATATACTGCACATAGGCAACATACTGAGGCAACACCTGGGGCAGAACGGCAAAACGCAATACCTTCAATTTTCCGGCCCCACTGGTTCGCAAGGCGTCCTGCGGGCCCGTCGGAGCATTTTCAATTTCATCGGCAAAGAACTTCCCCAGTACACCGCTGGTATGCACAGCCAGAGCAAAGATTCCGGCAATGGGGCCAAATCCATACATGAGGACAAAAAACAGGGCAATAATCAGTTCCGGCATGGAACGATGAAAACCGAGCAGTCCTCTGGCCCCCGAATAGACGGCTTTGTTGGGTGTGTAATTGCGGGCGCTTAAAATGCCCAGAGGCAGAGAAATCATGATGGAAAATAGTGTTCCCCAGAATGCCATCTCCAGTGTTTCCCACATTTTGACAAGTACCTTGATCAGATAACCGAAGGGATGGACCAGGTACTGAATATCCACTTCGGAATAGCTGTCGGTAAGGGTGTCATATTCACGTTCGGTGACGTTTTCAACGTGGGTGAAGAGCGGCAGCTTGTCTGGATCAAAGTTGTCCAGCCGTTCTGTTTCTGTTTTACTTTTCACAACAAAAGGAAAGGCTTTGCGGATAAACCCTGTTGCTCCGGAAACCACCTTGGAGTCACCAATACCAATGAGTGCGCCAACTGCCTGAATATTCTCAAGGGCTGCACGGTCCATTTCTGTATTATGGGCAGACCAGCCAATGAGAACGGTAAGCAGCAAGAACAGAGCTATCAATTTTGGTGTGACCGCACGATGCAGTTCCCAGCTGTCGGAATTATAGCGTTCCTTGGGCTGATTCAT
The DNA here is from genome assembly GCA_014382295.1 of Candidatus Desulfobia pelagia. Classification (GTDB taxonomy): domain Bacteria; phylum Desulfobacterota; class Desulfobulbia; order Desulfobulbales; family SURF-16; genus Desulfobia; species Desulfobia pelagia. Next base: position 5,099 of record JACNJZ010000150.1, read on the forward strand.
GAACGGTTCAGTGGCAGGACTCATAACACACCTCAAGCAACTTGCAGTTCAGGGATAAAATCCGGCTCAGGAACAACACATTCTTCCACTTCCATTTTTGGAACGGGTCTTGTGCCGTACAATTCTTTCAGGGCCTGCGCGTTCAAATCCTTTGGTGATCCGTCAAAAGCCAGTCGTCCGGCACGCAGGCCGATGATCCTGTCTGCAAATTCCAGGGCGTATTCAACCTGATGCAGACTACAGAGTACCGTGGCCTCACGTTGACGAGCAGTCTCCTTCAAGAGGGTTATGACACTGCGGCTGATTGAGGGATCCAGACTGGCCACGGGTTCATCTGCTAACACCACATTTGGATCCGACATAAAGGCCCTGGCAATGGCGACGCGCTGCTGTTGACCACCCGAGAGAGCCATGGCCCGGCGATGGATATGTTTTTCCTCAAGTTCCACCTCTTCAAGCAGACGACAGGCACGGCGCTGGTTTTTTTCAGGAAAAATATTGAACAGACTTCGCAGAAGAGAAGTCTCTGGCAGCAGACCGTTTAATACATTATTGAGACCCGATAAGCGCGGCACAAGATGCAGCTTTTGATAAATCATCCCCCCCCGCCGCTGAAATCTTTTGAGATTGGCTCGTTCCAGCTGCTCGCCCCAGAGTACGACCGATCCTTCGGTGGGAATAACCAGACCGTTGATCATCCCCATAAGAGTTGATTTTCCAGCTCCGGACGGGCCGAGAAGCACACAAAACTCTCCTTTGCCTATTTTCAGTGAAACATTATCAATGGCTCTGGTGCCATCTTCGTACACCCTTGAAACTCTATGTAATTCCAACATTTAGTTGTACCTCTTTCAATAGCTGTGACACGATCCGGGATACGAGTCATCCGTCTCAACCCGGATCGCTGTTTGCTAAGGATGATTATTGCTGTCCCGATTTTTCAACCATGGCTTCCTTTACCTTGGGAGTAACGGCAGCCAATTTTTTCAAGGCCGAGAGCATCTTCTCTGTTGGGTAATCGGCATCGTAACGATCCACCTTTTTTCCGCCATAGCCACGGATTTTTCCTGGTTCAACCATTGTGTGGATAGTATTGAATGCCTCTTTCAGCTTGGCTTTCAATTCAGGTGTCAATTTTGTGTTCATGGCCATGGGGGGGTTGGGAATGGGCTCGGACTTGGCAAGCACTCTGAAATCCTTGGGATCTAGGATGTTATTCTTCACCGCTTTTTCATAGGAGTTAAAAGAGGCTGCACAGGCATCCACCCGTCCTTCTTTCATGGAAGCGATTGAATTGGAGTGGGAACCGGCGATAACGATTTTAGAAAGATCACGAGCCGGATCAAGACCTGCTGCGATCATCATGGCAACAGGAAAATTGAAAGAACTGGTAGAATGGGTGGAACCAAGGGCCATGGAATGTCCCTTAAGATCTTTGATGTCACTTAGTCCACTATCTTTTCTCGTATAAATACCTGAGTAATAGACTGATTTCCCTTTCTTCACATCCACGGCAAGCAATTCAGCGCCGCACATTTCATGGGCTTCACCAAAAGTGACAGGGCCGAACCAGGCAATTTCCGCCTGATCATTGCACATTCCTTCGACTACTGCGCCGTAGGAACTTCCCGCCATAACCTTAAAGTGGATACCATAATTTTTGGTGATGGCGTCAAAAACCGGTTTGTAATCTTCTGTAATATCACTGGAACCTGCATCGGTAGGAACCAGCATGACACGTAATGGATTGTTTCTGCTGCCATCGGCAAGACCACCGGCATAGGCTATGGATGCCGTAAACAAAAGCAACAGACACACACTTAAAATCGTCTTCAGTTTCATAATTATTCTCCTTGGGTTAATGTTCTATAAACAGGTTTGGCTTTGATTATTTATGGTTCAATTGAAAGCTGAGCAGCATCACCGCGAAAACGCGTTACAACGTACTCAACTGGATCACCATTTGAGGAATTGACATTGAGGCTTTTAGCACGTAAAATCGGGGTGGTTTTGGTGATTTGCAGGAGTTCTGCATCATCAGGTTGCGGTATAACCGCTGTGACAAGGGTAAGCGCGCGGCGGAGATGTATATTGTAATGTTGTTGTATTAAGTCGTGAAGCGAACCTTCTTTGTATTTCTTAAGAATCCTGTGAAATTTGATATAGTCAAAGAAATGGGAAACTATACAGAACGGCAGGCCATCAACCTTCCGCAATGTTTCAATATGAATTACTGGAGTATTCTCCTTTACACCAAGTTTTTCCGCAACTTCCCCCGAGGCAGGAATACCGATCTGGCGCAACACACTGCTATTAGCGCGTCGCCCCTGAGATTCCAAATTTTCCGTAAAACGGGTCGTACTCTTGATATCATAGTCAACAACAGAACTGACAACGAACGTTCCTTTACCACGGACCCTGTTTATCAAACCGTCATTTTCAAGTTCATCAACTGCACGGCGAAGGGTGTGTCGATTTATTTTAAATCGGCTGGCAAGTTCCATTTCAGGAGGTAATGCCTCACCTATTGAATACATCTCACGAATTTCAGATTCGAGAATACTACTTACCTGCCTATAAACAGGCATGCTGCCGTTACTTTTATCAATATTATTATCCATAAGAGACCTCCTAAGTTGTATAGACGTCCCTATTATTCCCCCTTTTTGTTAACTTTAAGTTCTAAGATTGTTAAAAAAAGATTTAGACTTTTGTTAAGTTGTCTAGATGTCTCTGTGGGGGGGTAATGAATATTAAGAGGTAGCAAAAAGGTATGATGGCGGGGGAATTACTTGCAAGGAAAGGAATAAGGGTAGCGATCACAGATCTGTAATTATTTGTTAGTTGTATTGAAAGAGCACCCTTTTTTTTATATGGAAAGCTACTGAAATATTCTTTTTCATTAATATGAAATTCTTAACCAACCAAAAAGATATTCACTGGCAAGCTTATGTGACGAAATAATGACAGAACTTAACATTGTTCCTGAGCACCTCTTGAGGTGTCCGAACAGTATACGTACTAAAAATTTACTGGCAAAATCCTAGGGAGATATATTGACTTTCGGGCGTTCCGAGTTTTCCTGGACCTATGGGATTCATCACTGGTGATACATTGCATAAAACTCTGCGTCATAGATATAATGTTTACGCCTCAAGTTCTCCCTCCAAATTCCTAAAAAAGCTATAGCCAAATCGAATTGATCAATAACCCCATAGGAACTTACTTTTTCGTTAACTTTGTTTGGGTTTGGGCCAACTTCATCATTTGCGATTTTTCTTATCTTATCATTCCTGTACCTAACCAACTCTTGTCTTACTTGTCTTCCATTCTCCAAGATTTCAAATATTTCGTTTCGTGTAATTTGGTTTCTTGCCAGTATATTTGTAATGATTGTTATATAATTGCGTGACTTCATTTGCACTCCCGTTGCGTAATCTAACAATCTAGATAGCTCATTGTCACCAATCGGGAATTCGTTGTACTCCTTCTTTCCAGCCTGGTATAGGCCAGTTATCTCATCGTCTATATCGTCAAATCTCTCAGTTAGTCTTTCGAGTTTCTTTCTTCTAGATTTTGTCAGTTTTGTTCCTTTATAATTCACTCTACTGCTCAGTGCGGCCCATGTATGCATGACCATAGTTCTAATCTGCACTTCCAATTTGATTCTCGAGAGATCGACATTTTCCTTATTCTGCAACCAATCGGCTGCAAAACCTACCAGTTCAGATTTTGGATTTATTATTACGTGAATGGATCTATAATCCATATCAGGCCGTTTTTTTCTTGTATACTCTATGACTTCTTCAACTTGCAGCTCTTTTCTTAGGAGAGAGACGGCTTTGTCCAATTCATCTTTCCGGTAGATTACAATTCTTATCCCCAGAACATCCTCCATTTCATAGATTGGGTTATCTTTGTAATCTCTTTTCTCGACCTTGGCCTTGAAACTCTCCTCACTCTTAACTCGAAATGTTATCTCATGGACAGAAATCATTGCCCCGAATAATCTGTAGTATAGCTTCTCTACCAGGTTATCAACCATGAAGATGAAATCGTCTCTCAAAGCACGATACTGGCGAAGAGTTGTATCATCTAATTTTTCCATTATTTAATTCTGGATTTTTAATGTTATTAAGATAGACCAGCCAGTTACCCGACCGCCCTCTCGCAGATCCCTGCGTGCGGTTTTCCCGCACAGG
>JACNJZ010000070.1 GCA_014382295.1 Candidatus Desulfobia pelagia
CATCAGCAGAGACAAAAAATAAAATAAAACGAGCCAATTTGGTCGGTTGAGAAATCATTTTCTGGCTTATTTGGGTTACTTTTCAACACCTTTATTTAATCTAACAAGAAAAAACAGGTTTTGTTACGTATTCAGGAATAATCTTAAATTAACCGAATTCTTTAACGCTTGAGATTTGCAATACTAAGCTGATATTAGAGAGAATTATATCTTTAACAAATTAAAGCGAATCATAATTCTTGCTCATCACTCTTCTTGGTCAGAGGTCATTTTGGCTCCTTGCCTACATATTTAATTGAATACCGTCCGGTTTCGCCAGTAAAAGGCAGCAATAACAGGCGAGCAAGCGTTACTTGCTTTTCTTTTCTGAACTGGGAGAGACCAATTGTCATACCAATATGTCCTGCAACGGGCTGAGCACGATAAGTTCCGAACAGCCTGTCCCACCATGGGAAATTAAACCCAAAATTACTGTTGGTTTCACGAATAATTACCGAGTGATGTACTCTGTGCATGTCGGGTGTTACCAGCAGCAGCCGTAAATAGCGATCTATACTTTTCGGTAAGTTTATATTGCCATGGTTAAACATAGAGGTACCGTTTAAGGCGATTTCAAAGATGAGTATAGCGTGCACCGGAGGACCAAGAAAGGCCACTGCCGCCATCTTAATGAGCATTGATAAAATAATTTCAATTGGATGAAACCGCAGGCCTGTTGAGACATCAAAATCCAGATCAGCATGATGTACCATGTGTAACCGCCAGAAAACAGGAACGGCGTGGAACATTAAATGTTGCAGATAAATAATTAAATCAAGAACCAATACCGAAAGTGCTACAGAAAGGCCAAGGGGAAGTTGAAAATAATTAAATAAACCCCATCCATTTTTATGGGCAGCCGCAGCAATTCCAATTGCCGTAACAGGAAAAAGAAACTTCACCAGCAGGGTATCAATAAAAATTATACCCATGTTGTTAAACCAGCGGGTAGCCTTAGATACTGCGGGTTTCCTTCTTGGTGAGGCAAACTCCCAGATAGCAATCAGTAAAAGAATGCAAAAAAAGAAAAGAAACCTGATTTGTGTTTCAGAAATTGTGGTCAAATTGTCAGTTGCCTTCTTTAAAAAAGAGAAACTACCACAAATTGGAAGAAGTCCTAATGTAGTTAAAAACTCCTTTGTATGCATAAAAATTTAAACCAAATTAACAAGGTGGTGGCTTTAATATCTCAACAATAACCATAAAAGGCTCTTGACATCAACATATAAATGTATATTTATATAATTATAAGATGACAGGGCCGTTGTTGATGTTTCATGAGATATTAGATTTAATGGAGGTCTCATTATGAAAGAAAAATTATGTGAAATGACTGCAAGATATTCTGACCAGCCAACCACCTCGGTAACACTTGAAATGCCTACTGAGCTTTTTGAGCATGTGAAAAAAGCGGCTTGTCTGGAGAAATCTGACTATCAAACACTCATTAACTGCTATGTTCAAAACGGTTTGATTAACAATCAAGCCCAGATTAAGCGGAAAGAGTTTGCAGAACATGCCCAAGAAGTTTTAAAAAATCAGGGTATCCGCCCTGACGCAATCACGGAAATCTTCACCAAGTTTTTGTATTGAGAAATTACAGAGATGATGGATGGTCGATTAGCAACCCATGAATAAAAAAATCAATGAGATAAACCCTCAAACACTTGCTTTTCTCGCCAAGTGTCTGGCTGACGAGAACCGGCTAAGAATTTTATTTTGCGTGAGCAAAGAGAAAAAGTCTGTTTCTACTATTGTGGAGGAGCTCCAGTTATCTCAGCCTCTTATTTCCCATCATCTCAAAGAACTTAAAAGGTCTTTACTCGTCAATGTCGAGCGATGCGGTCCCTTTGTCTATTATGAACTATCTGATGACCGTATCCTCTCAATACTCGAAAAGCTAAGTGAATTAGGAGACGATCTGCTCAAAGCCAGAATAAGTTTTTGATCCAGGAGGATGTCTGAGCGTATGAATGAAATTGAAAAAATAATAGATCAAATGGAGCCTGAAGACGCTCTGAAGGCAATAGCCGAGGTTGCTGACAAGCTGCTTTCTCACACCAGTGATGAGGCACGCCTGGATTTTGTTGTATCCTTGATCGGAGATACCGGAGCCGATAAGATATCCAGCATGGTCAATCTCTGACTGGCTGAATGTATGGACGAAGGTGTCGATCCAACAAGCATGTGTCAAAGCCTGGTGCACAAAGTTGCCCAGTCAAAACAGTTGATGGCTGTGGCAGACCCAGAGATTCTAATTCTATTTGAGAGTTGGCTGGACGAGCTTGAAGAAGAGGTACTTAATTTCTTGAAAATAAACCCGGACGCCGGCCCTCGAAATCTTGCTGAAAATCTGGGTATTTCCGAGAGTGGTGCTTCTTTTCTACTTGCAAAGCTGACCAGAAAAAAATGACCTTAAGGAGGATATTATGGCCATATTAACAGTCTTTCACAGCGGCAATCCTGCATGAATGACATGTAAAAAGGCTATAGGCGTAGCCAATGATATGAAGGACAAATATGGTAGCAATCTTGAAATTAAGATTTTCACAACCGATTCAGAGGAGGCAAAAGGTTATAACTTCAGGAGCTCAACAAATGTCTTATTTAACGATGAGTTGATTCCAATAGATGTCGCCACAGATAGAAATAAATTAGACCTTTTCCTGTCAGAAAATATTTGAGTACGGAGAGAAAAGAATATCAATATCACCCTGATTGCCTGCAGTGACAACCCTGAAATTCTCTGGAGCTGTTTTAGGATGGGAAATCTCATGCTTGAGCAAATGGAGGAAGTGACAATTTTTCTAAATGGCCCTTCTGTATCCTACACTGGTAACCTCAAAAGACCGGCAGGATGCTTGCCAGGGAGCAAAACAGCCCGCTTCATCTAACCGGCATCTAACCAAAGCAAAAAACACTCAACTAGAAATAAGCTAAGTGCTTGAAATAACTAGTGCGCCCGGCACGATTCGAACGTGCGGCCTACGGATTAGAAGTCTGTTTAAATGGCTTATAGTCCTATGATTTCAGGTAGTTACGACTGCGAAGATGTCGCTATTTTGAAGTGAATGGCACCCCTATGGCACCCTGCTGAAGCCTTTTGAATGGAGCAGCTTTTTGCTCCATTAATAGTAGCTTTATTCTTCAACCGGCTCAACAGCATCCACTCGTTCCTTCAGCTCTTTCCCCACTTTGAAAAATGGTAATTTTTTAGGAGCAATCAGGATCTCTTCGCCTGTCTTTGGATTTCTTCCTGTGTACGAATCATACTTTTTAATCCCGAAGCTGCCAAAACCTCTGATCTCAATGTGTTCGCCTTGAGCCAGGGTATCTATCATAGTGGCAATGATCGTTTCGATGAGAGCGGCTGCTTTTGGTGTGGGAAAATCAATTTCCAGTGCCAGACTTTCAATTAATTGTGACTTGTTCATACTGTTTAATCGTCAGCTTGTTAAAGTATTGGTTTCGATCTTGTCCCTTTCGACAGTTTCTAATAACGCCTATTGGCTGTTATTGTGTATTTTAGTATAGAGAAGACATTGAAAAAATTATGGCAAAATTGGGAGTGTTGGTCAAATAAAAGAATCAGGAACAACATTCGTTTGCCCTTTCCTCTTTTAAACTTTCCTTTGGCAACTATATTTGAGTTTTCAAGTGGGAATTCTCGAAACCATAAGTGATATCTTATTCCAACCGTCAGAAAGGACCTCTGACAACTTCCTTTTTCTAAAAATTAATGGTCTAATATGAGACAAGTTATTTTGCCTGAATGAATTCAAGGAGTAAGTCATGACACAACCTGATCAATATACTCTCCTCAATTATATTTCAGATTCTGTTCTCATCATTGATCGAGACTATACAATCAACTTTGCCAATCATTCGTTCTTGGAACTCTATGGTTCCTCATCTGAAGAGGTAGTTGGCGAAAAGTGCTACCAGCTTCTTCACAAATCACCATTTCCTTGTGCTGGCAAACCTCTTTCTGCAAATGATTGTGCTCACAAGCAGGTTTTTGAAACCAGTCTCCCTGTAAATCTCAGTCATCTGCATGAAATGCCGGACGGAAGTAAACGGTTTTTGCAGATTTCTGCTTCCCCTATCAAAGACGAAACCGGTACTGTTGTCAGCCTTATTAGCATAATAAAAGATATCACCGATAAAAAAGAGCTACAGGAATCTCTTGCAGAAAATCTTTTACAGCATGAAACCATACTGAACAATGCTCCATTTTCAGTCTCCTATCTCGACCGCGAGATGCGTATTGTGAAGCTGAATCCTCTGATGGAGCAACTTGTCGGTCATACAACTGAAGAGGTGAAGGGGAAACACTGTTATGACGTCTGGGGACAATATGCTCACGATGACAGCAAACAGGGAAAGGAACGAATATGTGATGTCTGCAAAGCGCAATATGCAATGGCTGACGGACAGACATACACCTATGAGCGGAAGGCTGGCGACCGCTATATCGAGGTTAAAACAAGTCCTGTAAGAGCCCAGAATGGTCAAATAATAGGTAGCATGGAATGCGGACTGGATATTACCGAGAGGAAAAAAGCCGAGGAAAATCTGCAACTCTTCCGGCAGCTGATTGACCGGACAAACGACGCCATTTTTGTCATTGATGCTCAAACATCTCGTATTCTTGATGTTAACGCTACAGCCTGTGATGAAATGCTATATCCCAAGGCGACACTTTGTCAGATGAAAGTGTCGGATTTGGTGTCAATATTTCCCGATGAGCTATCTTGGCAAAATCACCTGAATGAGATTAGAAAAAGAGGGACTCTCCTAATTGAATGTGAGGCGGCGAGGAGGGATGGTTCAACGTTCCAAAGTGAAGTAAATGTTTCCAATATACCAACAAAAAATCTTGAGTATAATGTAGCGATTGTTCGTAACATCACTAAACGCAAACAAGACGAAAAAGCATTAAAAAATAGTGAAGAACGGTTTCGTGAACTTTTTAACAATATGGGCACTGGAGTTGCTATTTATGAAGCCGTAGAAAATGGTACTGATTTTATCTTCAAAGACCTTAATCCTGCCGGTTGTAAATATGGCCAGGTTGAAAAAGAAAATATTCTCAACAGAAGTGTCAAAGATATCTTTCCGGGAGTCGTTGATCTGGGACTCTTTGATGTCTTTCAGCGGGTATGGCAGACGGGTAAGCCTGAATATCAACCAGCTTCCGTATACAAAGATGACAGGCTAGAACTCTGGGTGCAAAACTATGTGTGCAAACTGCCATCCGGTGAGATCGTTGCGGTCTATGATGATATTACCGGGAGGAAAAACGCGGAAAGAAGACAGGCATTTCTGCAAAAACGACTTGAGGCCCTCTGGAATATTTCTACAATGCTTGATGCTGACCTGCAAAGTATCTGCGACAAGATCCTGGAAGAAATAGTCAGTATAACCCAAAGCCAATATGGTTTTTTCGGCTTCATGGATGATGACCAGCAAATTCTGAAGCTCTACTCATGGTCTAAGGATGCCATGGCTGATTGCATGATAACAGACAAACCAATAGAATTCCCTATCCAAGGATCCGGTCTCTGGGGGAATGCCGTCAGGGACAGAAAGCCTTTCATCCTCAATGATTATCAGCAAGAATGCCCTCACAAGAAAGGCACTCCAGATGGCCACGTCACTCTCACACGTGTCATGTCGATTCCAGTACTGCTGTCAGATAAGATTGTAGCTGTTGCAGGAGTTGCCAATAAGGCACATGACTACACTGAAGATGATCAGAGTCAAATTGTTTCTTTTCTGACTAATGCTCAGATCGTACTTGAAAGAAAGCAGAACGAACTTGCTATTGTTCAGGCCAAAGAGGAGTGGCAAAAATCTTTTGATGCCATACCTGATATTGTTACTATCCAGGACAAAGATATGCGAATTGTCCGGGCTAACAAGGCTGCCGTGGACTTTTTTGAGGTTGAGCTAGGTGGTCTCAACGGAAAACATTGCTATGAAGTATTTCGAGGCATAACTGAACCCTGTCGAGGATGCCCGATAGCCAAGACCGTACAAGATGTCAAAAATCATTCTGAAACTATTCAGCATATCAACCTGGGAAAAACATTTCTTGTATCGTCTTCTCCAGTTCTAGATCAAAATAATGAGGTGCAATACCTCGTCCACATTGCCAAGGACATTACAGAGCAAAAGCGGCTGGAAGAAGAACTATTCCAGGCGCACAAGATGGAAGCAATAGGTACCCTGGCCGGTGGCATTGCCCATGATTTCAACAATATTCTCTCTGCCATTATCGGTTATACTGAATTGGCAAAAGCAGAGCTGAAGGAGGGAAGCGGTGCTGCAGCCGATCTTGCCGAGGTGTTGCAGGCATCACAGAGGGCAACCGGGCTTGTCAAACAGATCTTGACCTTCAGCCGCAAAGGGGCGCATAAGCGTGAGGCGTTGCAGCCACATCTCCTAGTCAAAGAGGCGTTGAAACTCCTGAGGGCGTCTTTGCCGACAACTATAAAAATAGAAGAAAATATCGATCGTGAAAGCGGCTCAATTCTGGCGGATCCGACCAAGATCCATCAAATTATTGTCAACCTCTGCACCAATGCCCTGCACGCCATAGAAGAGGAAAGCGGCACAATAAAAATCTCACTGATACGTAGAGAATTAAATGCTGACGATGTGTTGAGTCATCCAGGCGTTGTAGCCGGTCCGTTTATTGAACTCTCAGTCAGTGATACCGGTTGCGGTATGGATCAACAAACGCAGCAACGAATTTTTGAACCCTACTTTACCACCAAAGAAACAGGGAAAGGAACCGGGCTTGGAATGGCTGTAGTTCTTGGTATTGTCCAGGACTACGGTGGAATGATCACGATTGAGAGCGAACTTGACGAGGGCACTACCTTTCATGTCTACTTCCCGGCAATAATTAAAGAGACTCAAAAGGCTGAGACAGCTGAAGAGGAAAGGCCGTTGCCGAGAGGGACTGAGAGGATTCTGGCCGTGGACGATGAACCGACAATTGTCGCTCTGCAGAAAGCTGTCCTTTCCCGTCTTGGCTATACTGTTACAGCGAAGACCAGTAGCGAAGAGGCACTTGCTGTTTTTCAGGCTAATCCGCAAAGTTTTGATCTTCTTATATCCGACCAAACAATGCCTGCTTTGTCTGGAGCTAAACTGTCCCAAGAGGTGCTGAGCATCCGGCCTGATATGCCGATTATTCTCTGTACCGGTTATAGCGCAACTCTAAGTGAGGATCGAGCAATGGACATAGGAATCAGAAAATATGTGACTAAGCCGGTGGACAGCAAAGAATTGGCAAGGATTGTCAGAAGTGTGCTCGATGAAAAATAGATGGTTGTTAAGGCACACTTGCCGGTGATAGTCTTAACCTTTTGTTTGCCTGCACCAGGTTGACATGTTTTGACCTTCCCCCGAAAAAGTGGACAGGAGGTTAAGCCACTTTTTTCGTTTTCCCTGGAGAAGTAAATAAAAACCCGGAAAATGCGTGCTGAAGCTTCTTCCGGGAAATTGGTTTGATGGAGTTGGTTGTCTAGTAGGCGCAAAAGTATACATCAGCTTTTTCGTGATAGGTGCAGAAGTCCCCCTGGCCACCCTGGTGTCCTTCAGGAAATTTTTCTACATGCTCCTTAGCGGGGACACGTTTATATAGAGACTCTCCTGTAATAGTTCGTTGGGCACAGGCACTTAGCCCAAGACTCAGAGCAGCAAGTAAAGCAACGCCAGTCATTAAACGATTAATTTTTCTTTTCATGATGATCTCCTCTTTTGGATTAAATTTAGTAACTCTTATTGTACTTGAATTATTATAGTAAAAAGAAGCTACATCGTATACCACTGCGTGGTCAACCTAACTATACTTTTAAGCAGTATTTCCTTTTGTGTCAATAACACTTGCCCACAATTATGATTATTAATTATTTGAGGTGTTACGATACATAACTGCCAAGGATGACTTTTGTCATTAGGGGTGGCTAATCCTTTTGATTATAATTGCCAAAGGCAAGTTCTTCACAAAATTGACTTAGCCAAAATATAGTTTTCAACTGCTTAACTTACTATTTTCACAGCATTTTTGGAGATGAAGCTTTTCATTTTTAAATTTAGTAGCTGGTCAGGAAAAAGGTCAACGCCGGCCGTAGTCACAGCACATATTATTGGCAGGTCTAATCTCAACGTGCCTGGTAAATATCCATTCCTGTATATACATAGCCTAGAGGATGATTGGACCTCCGAAAATAAATAGGAGTAAGGTCAACTTTCAGTTTTCACTTTTGTGGTTATACAGATCAGGAAATCTCTTACTAGTATTTAAGCGACAATTAATACCCTTGCCAGTTACACCTTAGTGAGCTATTGAGACATCACACCAATCTTTGAACACAGTGCACCCTGCGTTAAACCACCCGCTTTTAAATCAGCCATGTCTCCCATCAACTACATGCATCATCTGCTGATTCCTTTTTTCCCGGCAGACATGCATAACGCATTGATATGTACAATGGTAGCAATTTAGCCCGTCCCTAACTTTTTTTTATAAATTTTCTCTTGCTTATAACTAGTTTATTGAGCAAAATAAATGACAATGCCAAAGCTTTCATTAGGCAGGGACTCAAAACGGCCTGTCTTTGAGAGGCGAGATAGCCGTGTCGCAAATCGGGTTAACTTGGCCTTTTTGTGCCGTGAAATTGAGAAGAAAAAAGAGGAGAGTTTATGGCAAAAATAATTAAAGCACTTGAAAAAAAAGGAATTGAAACCTGGCCAATAGAGGAAAGGCATGAGGAGTTTCCAATAGAACTTAATATTGCCCATATATTCCTGGATATATTGGTATATCCACCAATAGTGCCACAAGCAGGAATTTTTTAATTTTAATTGAGAGGAGGGAAACAACA